>NZ_JBQKUH010000001.1:0-272823 GCF_054968485.1 Leisingera sp. G5_S3_59_S7 | reverse complement strand
AACTGGCGGGAGCCCCCCCGCCGTGCCTTCAGCGCCGCCACGCCTCAAAGCGCGCGGACGGCTTCCAGCACCTCGGCGGCGTGGCCGTCGACCTTGACCTTGCGCCAGACCCGCGCGATGCGGCCTTCGGCGTCGATCAGGAAGGTTGAGCGTTCGATCCCCCAGAACTTCTTGCCGTACATGCTCTTTTCTTTCCAGACGCCGTAATCTTCGCACACCGTGCCCTCCGCATCGGACAGAAGCGGCGTTGTCAGCCCGTGTTTGTCGGTGAATTTGTCGTGCTTGGCGACGGTATCCTTGGAGATCCCGAAAACCTGCGCCCCGGCGTCGGCAAAGGCCTGCAAAGCCTCTGAAAAGGCGATGGATTCTTTGGTGCAGCCGGGAGTATCATCACGGGGATAGAAGAACAGCACCACGGGCGCGCCCTTGAGGCTGGACAAAGTGACCTCTCCGCCGCCGCTGCGGGGCAGGGTAAAGGAAGGGGCGGGATCTGAAACGTCGGGCATCGGCCTGTCTCCGGTAATTTGCGCAACTTATTGCGCGGCAACCATAACCCATGAGCAGCAAAGGGAAAGCTGAGATCAAACAAGCCGGCGAGAATAACGGCGCTGCGGCCGAGGCCGTGCCTGTGCGCGGGCCCGTGCCCGGCCCGGAGGCCAGCGTTGCGGCACCGGTGCGGCGGCGCTGGCGCTGGCGGCTGCTGCGCGGTGCTGTCTGGCTGCTTGCATTGCTGAGCTTCCTGGGTGCTGGCGCGATCTATTTCGGCCTTGGCACCCGGCTGGATGCGCCGGAGTGGCTGCGCCAGCGGGTGGAGACCCGGATCGAGCGGCACCTGAACGGGTTGCAGATCGACTTCGGCGCCATCCATGTGGTTGTGAACAAGGGCTGGCGGCCGCGGGTCAGCCTCAAGGACGTGGTGCTGCGCCACCCGGACGGCGCGGTGTTTGCCCAGCTGGCAGATGCCCAAGCGAGCCTGGCGATGCGGCCGCTGCTGCGCGGCCAGGTCCAGCCCAAGCAAATCTCGCTCAGCGGTCTGTTCGCAGTCTTGCGGCGCAATCAGGATGGAACGCTGGCGCTGAGTTTTGCCAGCGGCGGACTGCCAACCCGGCAGGCGGGCAATTTGGTGGAGCTGATCAAGCAATGGGACAGCCAGCTGGACAAGCCCGTTCTGGCGGCACTGCGGGGGGTCGAGACCAGCGAGCTGACGCTGTCTTATACCGATGACCGCCTGGGCCGCGCCTGGACCCTGGACGGCGGCCGGGTCCGGCTGCAGAAGAGCGGCAGCGCGGTGTCGGCCTCGGCGGTGTTTTCCGTGCTGAGCGGACGCGGCGACGTGGGCTCGGTCGAGGCCAGTTATACCTCGGAGATCGGCAGCCCGGAGGCGGAATTCGGGGTTCTTGTCTCGGAGATCGCTAGTGAGGACATCGCCCTGCAAAGCCCGGCGCTTGGCTGGCTGGGGGTCCTGCGGGCGCCGATTTCCGGCTCCCTGCGCGGCGGTGTGCGCCGCGACGGCACGCTGGAGCCGGTGCAGGCCAGCCTGCGGATCGGCGAGGGGGTGATCCAGCCGGAGGCGCAGACCCGGCCGGTGCCGATCACCGGGGCGCGCAGCTATTTCACCTATGACCCGGCGGCGCAGAAGCTGGAATTCGCCGAGCTGAGTGTGCAGAGCGGCTGGGGCTCCGGGGTGATGCAGGGGCAGGCCAGCCTGGCGGGGATCCAGAACGGGCAGCTGACCGGGCTGACCGGCCAGCTGCGCTTTGCCGATCTGGAGCTGAACCCGCGCCGCCTGTTCGAGACGCCGGTGAAATTCCCGGCGGTGGATGCGGATTTCGATCTGCGGCTGAAACCCTTCCGTCTGCGGCTGGGCGAGATGCTGGTGCGCGACGGCGGCAGCCGGATCCATTTCGACGGTGTGATCGGGGCCGGGCCCGAAGGCTGGGATTATGACTTGAACGGGCGGGTCGATCAGGTCGGGGTCGAGCGGGTCAAGCAGCTGTGGCCGGAGGCGCTGGCGTCCAAGCCGCGCGCCTGGGTGCGGGAGAACCTGCATGCGGGGCTGGTGCGCGATGTGGGCTTCCACATGCGCGGGCGCGGCAGCGGCAAGCCGTTCGTCAGCCTGGATCTGGCCTTTGAACAGGCCGAGGTGCTGTTTCAGAAGTTCATGCCGCCGGTGCGGCAGGCGGCGGGCCAGCTTAGCCTTTACGGCAACCGCTTTGTGGTCACCGCGTCCCAGGGGGTGGTCACGGCGGACCAGGGCGGTGACGTGGATGTTACAGGAACCTCCTTCATCATCCCGGACACCACAGTGCGCGACGGCACCCCCGGCATTGCCCGGATTGCTGCGCGCGGTTCGGTGACTGCGGCGCTGTCGCTGCTGAACCGCGAGCCGCTTGAGATCATGGACAAGGCGTCGCTGCCGGTCGATCTGGCCGAGGGGCAGGTGGAGGCCGCGGGCACGCTGTCGCTGCCGCTGCGCAAAGGCGTGCAGCCGGAAGAGATCCTCTATCACTACAGCGGTGAGGCGCGGGCGGTGGAGACCAGCAAGCTGGTGCCGGGTCATACCGCTGTGGCGCCGCTGCTGAAGATCGAAGGCAACCAGGGTGAGGTGCGCATCAGCGGCAGCGGCAGCCTGTCGGGTGTGCCGCTGACCGTCAGCTGGGGGCAGAAGATCGGCAAGGACGCCCCCCGCGACAGCCGGGCCGAGGGCACCATCGAACTGTCGGCAGAGGCCGTGTCCGCCTTTAACCTGGGCCTGCCGCGCGGGTCCGTCTTCGGCCAAGGGCAGGGCCGTTACACGGTGGATCTGCAGCCCGGCGCGCCGCCGCGGCTGCAGCTGGACTCGGACCTTGCCGGGGTCGGCCTGAGGATTGCGGAGATCGGCTGGCGCAAGAGCATGGCGGCGGCAGGCAAGCTGTCGCTGTCGGCAGAGCTGGCGCAGACCGCGACGGTGGAGCGGCTGGAACTGCAGGCGCCCGGGCTGGCGGCCACCGGCCGGGTCACAACGCGCGAGGGCGGCGGGCTGGATCAGGCGGTGTTTTCCTCTGCGCGGGTGGGCAATTGGTTTCAGGGCGCGGTGACCTTCCGCGGGCGCGGCAGCGCACCGCCAGCGATTGAGGTCACCGGCGGCAGGCTGGACCTGAACCGCTCGCCGTTCTCGGAAAGCTCCGGCAGCGGCGGCGGCGGCAGCAGCGGCGGAGGGTCGGTTCCGATCTCCTTGCGTTTGCAGAATTTGCAGGTCACGGACAGCATCGGGCTGCAAAGCTTTCAGGGCCGGTTTTCGACCCAGGGCGGCATGAATGGGGAGTTCACCGCCCGCCTGAACGGGCAGACGCCCGTGGCAGGCACCGTGGTGCCGCAGAACAACGGCACCGCGGCGCGCATCCGCGCCAATGATGCCGGCGGCGTGTTCCGGTCTGCCGGGGTGTTCGAGCATGGCCGCGGCGGCAGTTTCGACATGACGCTGGTCCCGGCAGAGAGGCCGGGCGAATACGACGGGCGGGTCAGCGTGCGCAACATCCGGGTGCGCAATGCGCCGTCGATGGCGGCGATTCTGAACGCGATCAGCCTGGTCGGGCTGCTGGACGAGATGACCGGCCAGGGCATCCTGTTCACCAGCATGGACGGGCGGTTCCGGCTGGGCGGTTCGCATCTGATTCTGCACCAGAGCAGCGCGGTCGGGCCGTCGATGGGGCTGTCGCTGGACGGCAACTTTGATCTGAACAGCAGCCGCCTGAACATGCGCGGGGTGATCTCGCCGGTGTATCTGCTTAACGCTATCGGGCGGGTGCTGTCGCCCCGGGACGGCGAGGGGCTGTTCGGCTTCACCTTCACCCTGCGCGGCACCGCGGATGATCCCTCGGTGTCGGTCAACCCGCTGGCCGGGCTGGCGCCGGGGTTCCTGCGTGAGATCTTCCGCGGTCCTCCGCCGAAGGTGCCGGGGGACGACAGGGCCTTCTCCGTTGACGGGGAGCTTCTGGAGGAAGGTGAAGAGCAAGTCCAAACCCCGCTTGGGGCCAACAAGTAAACTGGCTGGGGGCGAAAATCGCCATAGATTTTCCCTGCAGCACATCCTATAGCGCGCGCCATGAAACTCAGCGATTTCGACTTTGACCTGCCCGACGATCTGATTGCCACCCGGCCTGCCAGTCCGCGCAGCTCTGCCCGGCTGCTGGTGGCTGAGGGCGGAACCCTGCATGACGGGCGGGTGACCGACCTGGTCAATTGGCTGCAGCCCGGCGACCGGCTGGTGCTGAACGACACCAGGGTGATCCCGGCACGCCTCAGCGGGCAGCGCCACCGCGACAGCGCGCAGGGGCCGGTATCGGCGAAAATCGAGGCCACCCTGCTGGAGCCGCGCGCCGACGGCAGCTGGGCGGCGCTGCTGAGGCCACTGAAAAAGATCCGTGAAGGCGAGGAGATCGTCTTCTCTGAGGATCTGAGCGCGACGCTGGAAGCCATCGAGGACGGCCAGGGGCAGTTGCGCTTTAACCTCAGCGGCACTGATTTCGACGCGGCACTGGCAGAGGCCGGCGCGATGCCGCTGCCGCCCTATATCGCGGCCAAGCGGGCCGCGGATGAGCAGGACAAGACCGACTATCAGACCGTGTGGGCCAGGAATTCGGGCGCGGTTGCGGCGCCGACAGCCTCCTTGCATTTCGATGAACCGCTGCTGGCGGCGCTGCAGGCGCGCGGGGTGGATATATCCTATGTCACCCTGCATGTGGGCGCGGGCACCTTCCTGCCGGTCAAGGTGGAGGATGTGACCACCCACCGGATGCACGCGGAATGGGGCAAGGTGGGCGCAGAGGTTGCGGCGGACATTGCTGCGACCAAGGCGGCGGGCGGCCGGGTGATTCCGGTCGGCACCACGGCACTGCGGCTGATCGAAAGCGCCGCCAAGGACGGGCAGATCCACCCTTGGGAAGGCGACACCGACATCTTTATCTACCCCGGGTTCGAGTTCCAGGTGGCGGATGCGCTGATGACCAATTTCCACCTGCCGAAATCGACCCTGCTGATGCTGGTTTCCGCCCTGATGGGGCAGGAGGAGATCCGGCGCATCTACGATCATGCGGTCAGCAGCGGCTACCGGTTCTTTTCTTATGGCGATGCGTCGCTTTTGATCCCGGCGAAGACGGATACACCTTAGAAAAGCGGCGCGAATCCAGAGACAAGCGCCGCAACCATGGCCCCTGATCGCGAAAGCCCGGTCATGAAACTGAAATCAGAATCAGCGACACCGGCCACGCGAGCCTTGATCGCCCGGACATAACAATCAAATGTGATGGCAGCCCGTCCCCTGTGGAGGGCTGCTTTGCTTTCAAAGGAGGCATGGAAATGCTGCAGGTGCTGTCGAGCGCGTGGGCGCTGCTGTTGGGGGTTTGCTTGCTGATGGTGGGCAACGGCCTGCAGGGCACCATGCTGGGGGTGCGGGGCGATCTGGAGGGGTTCTCCTCCTTCGAGATGTCCCTGGTGATGGCGGCCTATTTCGTCGGCTTCCTGGGCGGCTCGCGGCTGGCGCCGGAGATGATCCGCCGGGTTGGCCACGTGCGCGTCTTTGCTGCGCTGGCGTCGTTCATCTCGGCGGTGATGATCCTGTACCCGCTGCTGCCCAACACCATCGCCTGGGCGCTGGGGCGAATGATCATCGGCTTCTGCTTCTCCGGCGTGTATGTGACCGCGGAAAGCTGGCTGAACAACGCCGCCGACAACACCAACCGCGGCAAGGCGCTGTCGCTGTACATGATCGTGCAGATGATCGGCATCATCACCGCGCAGGGCCTGATCCAGATCGGTGACCCGGGCGGTTATGAGGCGTTCATCATCGCCTCGATCCTGGTTTCGATTTCCTTTGCGCCGATTCTGCTGTCGATCCAGCCGACCCCGGCCTTTGACACCACCAAGCCAATGACGCTGAAAGAGCTGATGAAGATCTCGCCGCTGGGCTGCGTGGGCATGTTCCTGCTGGGCGGTGTCTTCTCGGCGCAGTTCGGGATGAGCGCGGTGTACGGCTCTGCCGCAGGCATGAGCCTGACCCAGCTGTCGGTCTTTATCGCGACTTTCTATGTCGGCGCGACGGTGCTGCAGTATCCGCTGGGCTGGATTTCCGACCGGATGGACCGCCGGGTGCTGATCCTGTTTGTCTCGCTGATTGGCGGCGCCGCGGCTGTGGCGGGCTTCCTGCTGGGCGGCGATTTCAAGATGCTGCTGGTGGCGGCCTTCTTTATCGGCGGCCTTTCGAACCCGCTTTACTCGCTGCTGATCGCCTATACCAACGACTACCTGGAGCATGACGACATGGCGGCAGCGTCGGGCGGGCTGGTGTTCATCAACGGGCTGGGCGCAATTGCCGGCCCGGTGATCACCGGCTGGCTGATGGGGGACGCGGTGTTCGGGCCTCCGGGCTTTTTCACCTTCATCGCTGCGCTGATGTTCGTGATGGCGGCCTATGCGCTCTACCGCGCGACCCAGCGCGCCTCGATCCCGGTCGAGGAGACCGGTAGCTACGCCGCGATGTCGCCGACCGCAACGCCGGTGGCGGTGGAGTTTGCCCAGGAATACGCCATTGATACCGAGCTTGAGGAGCAGGAAACCGCCGCTGCGGAGAACTGATTGCGCTAACCAGCCGTTTTCGTGAGGATTATTTCACTCGCAGGTCTTGCCTGTCGCAATTTGTGACCCAAGGTTACTTGTAATGGCAACGTAAAATGGCCTGAAATCAGGGTCAGGAAAAACTTGGAGTTAAGACCGATGGCTGGTCCCGAAGAGATACTTGAATTCTGGCTCGACGAGGTCGGGGAGAAGGGATGGTATCTGCAGGATGATGCGCTGGATCAAGAGATCCGCACGAAGTTCCAGAAAACCTGGCAGGAGGCTTGCGAGGGCAGGTTCTCCTTCTGGCTGACCTACCCCAGCGGGACGCTGGCGTACATCATCCTGATGGACCAGTTCCCGCGCAACATGTTCCGCGGCGAGGGCAAGGCGTTTGCCTCCGACCAGGCGGCGCTGTCGGCGGCCAAGGTCGCGATCAACAAGAAGTGGGACATGAAGATCGACGAGCCGGCGCGGCAGTTCTTCTATCTGCCGCTGATGCATTCAGAGAACCTGTGCGACCAGGAACGCTGCATCCGGCTGATGATGGAGCGGATGCCGCAGACCGGCACCAGCAACCTGCTGCACGCCCGCGCCCATCGCGAAGTGATCCGCCAGTTCGGCCGCTTCCCCTACCGCAATGAGGCGCTGCACCGCGCCAGCACCGGGCCGGAGCTCGACTATGTTATGGCGGGCGGCTACGGCGAGACCGTGCGGCAGGTGCAAGCGGCCGGCTGAGCCGCTACGCTAGGCAAGCTTACTCAGATGCGCTGCGCTTCTAACCCGGAGGCGCAGCGTTTTTCTGTCCGCTGCAGCGGAGCAGGCCGGTCAAGCGGGCGGCAAACTCCGCCGCCCCTGCGCGGGCTGCCCCTGCCGCGGCCTGCTGGGGCAGATCCCGCATTTCGGATAGGCTCGCCTGCAGCTGGTCCAGGCGTTCCTCCAAAGGGGCAAGGCGGGTTGGAGACACGGTGGCTGTCCCGTTCTGAACGGCAGCGCGAAGACTGGCAATCTCCCCCTGCAGCCCGGTTACGGCGGTGTGCAGCGGTTCAACGCGGCTGGTGATCTCTGCCGCATTGGCGGTGACGGCAGAGGCAGCCGCCATCAGCTTCCACCCCAGGAACAGGCAGAGCGCCAGCAGGATCAGGGTGGCGTTCAGAAGGGCCTTGGCAAGATCCGCGACAGTTCGTGTCATATTCTTCCGCTCCCGGCTGTGGATTGCAGCGCCTGTTTCAGCTTATGCTGGCCCGGAACCAGCCTCGCTGCCAAGCGGAAACCTGCCGCAGTTCGCAGGGCCGCAATGCCGCAGCAGAGGATGATTGCAGTGCAGAAAGAAATAGTTTAACGGTAAACTAGTTTTATTGATCCTGTTCAAGGCGAGGGGACAGCATGGCCGCACAATCCTATGACGTGATCGTAATCGGCGCCGGGCCGGGGGGCTATGTTGCCGCCATCCGCGCAGCGCAGCTGGGGCTGAAGACCTGCGTGGTCGAGCGCGAGCATCTGGGCGGTATCTGCCTGAACTGGGGCTGCATCCCGACCAAGGCGCTGCTGCGCTCCTCCGAGGTGTTCCACCTGATGGAGCGGGCCAAGGATTTCGGCCTGAAGGCTGAAAACATCGGCTATGACCTGGATGCGGTGGTGAAACGCTCACGCGGGGTGGCAAAACAGCTGTCGTCTGGAATTGGCCACCTGATGAAGAAGAACAAGATTGACGTGGTGATGGGCGAGGCGTCCATTCCGGCCAAGGGCAAGGTCTCGGTGAAAACCGAAAAGGGCACGCAGGATCTGACCGCCAAGCACATCGTGCTGGCCACCGGCGCCCGCGCCCGTGAACTGCCGGGGCTGGAGGCGGACGGCGATCTGGTCTGGACCTATA
Organism: Leisingera sp. G5_S3_59_S7; assembly: GCF_054968485.1. Lineage (NCBI taxonomy): Bacteria > Pseudomonadati > Pseudomonadota > Alphaproteobacteria > Rhodobacterales > Roseobacteraceae > Leisingera > Leisingera sp. G5_S3_59_S7. Next base: position 264,356 of record NZ_JBQKUH010000001.1, on the reverse strand, counting down.
AGCACGCGCTGGATCCGGTGCGGATGCCGAAGAAGCTGCTGGTCATCGGCTCCGGCGCGATCGGCATCGAATTTGCCAGCTTCTACAACACCCTGGGCGCTGAAACCACGGTGGTTGAGGTGATGGACCGGGTGCTGCCGGTGGAAGACGCGGAAATCTCTGCCTTTGCCAAGAAGTCCTTTGTCAAACAGGGCATGAAGATCATGGAAAAAGCCATGGTCAAGAAGCTGGACAAGGGCAAGGGCAAGGTGACCGCCCATATCGAGGTTGGCGGCAAGGTAGAGAAGCATGACTTTGACACCGTGATTTCTGCCGTGGGCATCGTAGGCAATGTCGAAGGCCTGGGGCTGGAAGAACTGGGCGTCAAGGTGGACCGGACCCATGTGGTGACCGACGAGTACTGCCGCACCGGTGTTGATGGCCTTTACGCCATTGGCGATATCGCCGGCGCGCCCTGGCTAGCGCATAAGGCATCGCACGAGGGCGTCATGGTGGCGGAGCTGATCGCGGGCAAGCACGCGCATCCGGTCAAGCCGGAAAGCATCGCGGGCTGCACCTACTGCCAGCCGCAGGTCGCCTCTGTCGGGTATACCGAGGCGAAGGCGAAGGAGCTGGGCTATGACATCAAGGTCGGCCGCTTCCCCTTCATCGGCAATGGCAAGGCGATTGCGCTGGGAGAGGCCGAGGGCATGGTGAAGACCATCTTTGACGCCAAGACCGGCGAGCTGCTGGGCGCGCATATGGTCGGCGCTGAGGTGACCGAACTGATCCAGGGCTATGTGGTCGGCCGCCAGCTGGAGACCACCGAGGAAGACCTGATGAACACCGTCTTCCCGCATCCGACGCTGAGCGAGATGATGCATGAATCGGTGCTCGACGCCTTTGACCGGGTGATCCACATCTGACGCAGCATTCCCGCGCCGCAGCTCTTGCCGCGGCCGGGATTAGCGGGCAGGACAGGGAAAGCAGGCACTGCGCGTGCCTGCTTTTGCTATTTGAGGGCAGATAATTTGACGGATGGCGGAGATTCCCGCTGGGGGCTGATCCTGGCGGTTTGGGCCGCGGGGCTGGGGGCCGCCGCGCAATACGGCAAGATTTCGGTGATCTTCGGCCGCATGGGCGAACTGTATCCGCAGGCGGGCACCGCGCTGAGCTTTTCGGTGTCGCTGGTGGGCACGCTGGGCATCCTGCTGGGGGCGGTGGCAGGCCTGTATGCGGCCGCCTTTGGCTACCGGCGCACGCTGGTCTGGGCGCTGTGGGCCGGGGCGGCGGTGTCTGCGCTGCAGGCGCTGCATCTGCCGTTCGGGCTGTTCCTGGCCACAAGGGTGGCTGAGGGGCTGTCGCATCTGGGCATTGTGGTCGCGGGCCCGGTTCTGATTGCGCAGCTGAGCTCTGACCGCGGCCGGGGGCTGGCGATGACCCTGTGGAGCACTTTTTTTGCCGTGGCCTTTACCCTGCTGGCCTGGGGCGGCCTGCCGCTGGTGCGGGCCTGGGGGCTGCTGGCGCTGTTTGGCGCCCATGCGGCGGTGATGGCGGGGCTGGCGGTGCTGCTGGGTTTTGCCTTGCGCGCTGTTCCGGTGCCTGAGCGGGCGCCTTTGCCGCGGCTGGCGGACCTGCCGGGGCAGCATCTGCCCATCTACCGCTCCCCTTGGATATCGGCGCCGGCTGCGGGCTGGCTGTTTTACACCTGCTGCTTTGTGGCGGTGCTGACGGTGATCCCGCCCTACATCGCGGAAGAGGCGCGCGGGTTTGTCCTGGGAATGATGCCGCTGGCCAGCATCGCGGTGTCGATGACCCTGGGCGTTTACCTGCTGCGGTTTTTGCCGGCGGTGCGGCTGGCGCAGCTGGGGTTCCTGGCCTGCGCCGCAGCGGCGCTGTGGCTGTGGGCCGTGCCCGGCGCGCCGCTGGCCTGTATCGCCATGGCCGGGGCGATGGGGCTGGTGCAGGGCGGCTCATTCGCGGCGGTGCCGCAGCTGAACGCCACCGCCGCGTCGCGGGCGCAGGCCAGCGGGGCAATGGCGCAGACGGGCAATCTGGGCAACACCATCGGCACGCCGCTGATGGTGGTGTCGCTGTCGGCGGCGGGGTTCAGCGGCATGATGGCGGCGCTGCTGGTGCTGTTTCTGGGCGGTGCCGCGGTGCATCTGCTGCTGGCGGCCCGGCGCCGCGTTATGGCCTGACAGCAAGGGCTCCGGCCCGCCGCCGGCCCCCTGCGGGGTCCGCCGCCCGTTGGGCGTGCCGGATTCCGGGAAATCCGGAGCGGGAAACGCGGTTGGCCCGGCTGCTGCCAGCTGCTGTCAGCAAACTTCCACCTGTTCGTGATATGTTCTTTATGGGGGCTTGGCGTTTCCAATCGCATTCCCTATCTGTAGGGCTGGCGTCCGCCAAGGGTTCGGCGGACGCGTCTACGGGGGCATTATGGCTGAGCTGAAATCCATCGAAGTGCGCGGCGCGCGCGAGCATAATCTGAAGAGCATCGACGTGGATATCCCGCGCGATGAGCTGGTGGTGATCACCGGCCTTTCGGGCTCGGGCAAGTCCAGCCTCGCGTTTGACACCATCTATGCCGAGGGCCAGCGCCGGTACGTCGAGTCGCTGAGTGCTTATGCGCGCCAGTTCCTCGACATGATGGAAAAGCCGGATGTGGACCACATCAGCGGCCTGAGCCCGGCGATTTCGATTGAGCAGAAGACGACGTCTAAAAACCCGCGCTCCACCGTGGGCACGGTGACGGAAATCTATGACTACCTGCGTCTGCTGTTTGCCCGCGCGGGCACGCCCTATTCGCCGGCCACCGGGCTGCCGATCGAGGCGCAGCAGGTGCAGGACATGGTCGACCGGATCATGGAGATGGAGGAGGGCACCCGCGGCTATCTGCTGGCGCCGATCGTCCGTGACCGCAAGGGTGAGTACAGGAAGGAATTCCTGGAGCTGCGCAAGCAGGGCTTCCAGCGGGTGAAGGTCGACGGGGAGTTCTATGAACTGGACGAGCCGCCAACGCTGGACAAGAAGTTCCGCCATGACATCGACGTGGTGGTGGACCGGCTGGTGGTGCGCGAAGGCATGGAGACGCGTCTGGCGGACTCCCTTCGCACCGCGCTGGACCTGGCCGACGGCATCGCCATTCTGGAGACCGCGCCCAAGGAGGGCGATCCGGAGCGGATCACCTTCAGCGAAAATTTTGCCTGCCCGGTCAGCGGCTTCACCATCCCGGAGATCGAGCCGCGGCTGTTCTCCTTTAACGCGCCGTTTGGCGCCTGTCCGAAATGCGACGGCCTTGGCGTCGAGCTGTTCTTTGACGAGCGTCTTGTGGTGCCTGACCAGTCCCTGAAGGTCTATGACGGCGCGCTGGCGCCCTGGCGCAAGGGAAAATCGCCGTATTTCCTGCAGACCATCGAGGCGATTGCCCGGCATTTCCAGTTCGACAAGAACACCGCGTGGAAGGACCTGCCCGAGAAGGTGCAGAAGGTGTTCCTGTACGGCTCCGGCGAGGAGGAAATCCTGTTCCGCTATGATGAGGGCGGCCGGGTTTACCAGGTGGAGCGGACGTTCGAGGGCGTGATTCCGAATATGGAGCGCCGCTACCGCGAGACCGACTCCAACTGGATCCGCGAAGAGTTCGAGCGCTATCAGAACAACCGGCCCTGCCACCACTGCGACGGCTACCGGCTGCGGGATGAGGCGCTGGCGGTGAAGATCGCCGGTGTCCATGTGGGGCAGGTGGTGCAGAAGTCTATCCGCGAGGCGCTGGCCTGGATCGAGGATGTGCCGAACCATCTGAGCCAGCAGAAGCAGGAAATTGCGCGGGCCATTGTCAAGGAGATCCGCGAGCGGCTGGGATTCCTGAACAATGTCGGGCTGGAGTACCTGACCCTGAGCCGTAATTCCGGCACGCTGTCCGGCGGTGAGAGCCAGCGGATCCGGCTGGCGTCGCAGATCGGCTCCGGCCTGACGGGCGTCTTGTACGTGCTGGATGAGCCCTCCATCGGCCTGCACCAGCGCGACAATGACCGGCTGATCGGCACGCTGAAGAATCTGCGCGACCAGGGCAACACGGTGATCGTGGTGGAGCATGACGAGGACATGATCAGGCAATCGGATTACGTGTTCGACATCGGCCCCGGCGCCGGGGTGCATGGCGGCGAGGTGGTGAGCCACGGCACGCCGCAGCAGATTGCCTCCGACGCGGGTTCGGTCACCGGTCAGTATCTGGCAGGCACGCGGGAGATCGCGGTGCCGGGCAAGCGGCGCAAGGGCAACAAGAAGAAGGTCAAGGTGGTGAAGGCCACCGGCAACAACCTGAAAGAGGTGACGGCGGAGTTCCCGCTGGGCAAGTTCGTGTGCGTCACCGGCGTGTCGGGCGGCGGCAAGTCGACGCTGACCATTGAGACGCTGTTCAAGACCGCCTCCATGCGCCTCAATGGCGCGCGCCAGACGCCTGCACCCTGCGAGAGCATTAAGGGGCTGGAGCATCTGGACAAGGTGATCGACATTGACCAGCGCCCGATTGGCCGGACGCCCCGGTCGAACCCGGCCACCTATACCGGTGCCTTCACCCCGATCCGCGACTGGTTCGCGGGTTTGCCGGAGGCCAAGACGCGCGGATACAAACCGGGTCGGTTCTCCTTCAATGTGAAGGGCGGGCGCTGCGAGGCGTGTCAGGGCGATGGTGTGATCAAGATCGAGATGCACTTTCTGCCGGACGTCTATGTCACCTGCGAGACCTGCAAGGGCGCGCGCTATAACCGTGAGACGCTGGAGATCAAGTTCAAGGGCAAGAGCATTGCCGACGTGCTGGATATGACGGTAGAGGACGCGCAGGAGTTCTTCCAGGCGGTGCCGGCGATCCGCGACAAGATGGACGCGCTGATGCGGGTGGGCCTTGGCTATATCAAGGTTGGCCAGCAGGCGACGACGCTGTCAGGCGGCGAGGCGCAGCGGGTGAAGCTGTCAAAGGAGTTGTCGAAACGCTCGACGGGCCGGACGCTGTATATTCTGGATGAGCCGACCACCGGCCTGCATTTCGAGGATGTGAAGAAGCTCCTGGAAGTGCTGCACGAGCTGGTGGAGCAGGGCAATTCGGTGGTGGTGATTGAGCACAATCTGGATGTGATCAAGACCGCCGACTGGATCATCGACATCGGTCCTGAGGGAGGCGACGGCGGCGGCGAGATCGTTGCAGCCGGAACGCCGGAGGCTGTGGCGGATGAGCCGCGCAGCCACACCGGGCGCTATCTGAAAGACATACTGGCGGCGCGGAAAGTGGCGGCGGAGTAGGGTGAGGGGCGCTGCCCCTCTTGGCCTTTGGCCAATTCACCCCGGAGTATTTCTGCAAAGGTGAACAGGGGGCGTTGGCGCCCCCTTTTCTTATGCCGTTCGGGCGGCGGCGGGGCGGGTCAGCAGCAGCGGCACCAGAAACAGGGCCAGGAAGGCTGAGTTCATCACAACGTTGAACCAGGCGCCTGCGGCAAGGGAGCCGAGACTGTCAGGCACGTACCAGGCCAGCAGCGCAGGGATCAGCAGGCCGCGGCCCAGAACGGGATCGGTGCTGTAGACATGCTTTGTCACCAGATAGATCAGGACGCAGAAACCGCACAGCAGGCCGCCGCTGATGGCGGTCATCAGGGAGGCCGGGCCGGGTTGCAGCCGCTGTCCGCCGTCCAGCGGCAGGAAGGCCAGATCCAGAAAGAATCCGAGGGCTTGTGAAAGCGGTGTGGCCAGCGCCAGCACCATGGCGAGGCCGAAGGCGGCAGAGAGCACCGAAACGGTCTTGAGCATGCGGATTGCGGCGGCGTGTGTCATGGGATGCTCCTGTATTGTGTCCGCTGCAGGATGCCGCGCGAACCGGACGCAAAACAATTACCTGGGAGGTAAGTGTTATCCGGCGCGGAGGCGTCTATGCTGCGCAAAAACGGAGGCAGACGATGGCGGAAGGCTTTGGCGCGGTTCTGAAGAAGTGGCGCGGGCTGCGGCGGATGAGTCAGATGGAGCTGGCGCTGCAGGCCGGCGTCTCGGCGCGGCATTTGTCATTTCTGGAAAGCGGCCGTTCACGTCCCAGCCGCGGCATGGTGCTGCGCCTCAGCGATGAGTTGCAGATGCCGGGCGGGGCGCGCAACCAGCTGCTGACGGCAGCCGGGCTGGCGCCGGCCCATGTGAGCCGGGACCTGAACGATGCGGAACTGGCGCCGCTGTGGCAGGCGGCGGAGCAGATGCTGGCGGCGCACGCGCCCTATCCGGCGATGATGATCGACCGGCACTGGCGGCTGCTGGATCTGAACCGGGCAGCCGCGGCGATGCTGGGCAGTGCCGGGATCAGCAAAGGCAGCAGCCTGCTCGACGCGCTGCTGGGCAATGCGGCGCTGCGGGCGGCGCTGGACAATCTGGAAGAGGTTGAGCGGCACAGCCTGGCGCGGCTGCGGACCGAACTGGCGCATTTCGGCGCTGATCCGGTGCTGGAACAGGCGGTGGCGCGGCTGCAGGCCAATGTTGCAGCTTCGGAGGCTTTGCGGCAGGGGCTGCTGCCCGCGGTGATTCCGGCGCGTTACCGGATGGGCGGGCAGGTGCTGTCGTTCTTTTCCACCATCACGCAATTCGGCGGCACCGGGGATCTGGCGATGTCTGAACTGCGCATTGAAATGCTGTTCCCCGCCGACGGGGCCACCCGGGAGGTGCTGGAGGCGATGGCCGGGCAGGGTGCTGCAGACAGCGCCGGCGGCTAGTTGTCCAGCACAGCCTCAGCGCCGATCAGGCGCAGCACCTTGTGGGTTTCCCGGTTGACCTGATACACATAGCCGCCCGCCTGAACATAGCTGCCATAGGGATCCGGCGCCCAGCCGCCGGGCTGGCCGATCCAGATATAGTCTTCCAGAATATGATCGCCGCGGCGGTAGAACTTCTTGGCCTGGGACGGAGGAACGCAATGCGCGGCTTTCCTGTCCAGCCCGGGCGGGCATTGGAATCCGGCCTGGTCCGGTTCGTCGTATCCACTGCCGGCCGCCAGCGGTATCGCCAGCGCGCAGGCCGCGGCAAGAACGGTGAAGGGAACAATGTGACGGCGTACCATTTACAGCGGGTCCTTTCTTCGCTGCCCCTCACATAACCGCCTGTCCGGCAAATCCAAGGGAGCGGAGAAAGGGGCGGCGGCAGGCCGCCAGTTGCCGGTTACGCAGCGGCAATAACCCGCGCTTCGTAGCTGCGCAGGGACAGCCGGGCGGCATTTCCGCAGCCGCGGCCGGTTTCTGCGCAAAGGTCCGGGAACAAGTCGCGGATTTCCGCTTGCGTTCCGGCGTCGAAGCCGACCGCGGTTTCCGGGCCGGGCTGATAGCTTTCGCTGAGAGCACCGTTGGCCCAGAGAATCTGGTGGCTGCCGAACAGCAGGTGGTAGTACTCCGCCTCTTCCAGCTCAAGCGCCGGGCGGACGGTCCTGTCGTTGACCAGGTCCTTGGCCTTGACCAGCACTTCGGTTTCCCCGAACAGCAGTTCTGCCATCGCGCCGGACACCACCATCCGGTGCTGCGGCGAGACATAGAGGTCGCGGTCATTGCCGCAGCTGTCCGGGGCAAAGCGGATCGGGGCCGTGTCCGGTGTGCAGGCGGTGCGGCGGCTGCCGGTCCATAGCAGCACCTGGGGGCCGTTGTCGCAGGTCAGGACCTCCATGCCGGGGCGCAGGTCCTCAACCGCGATTTCGCCGCCCGGCACCCGGATAATGGTGCCGCGCAGGAAGCATGGCACGGTCTGATTGATCTCCACCAGGCCGGTGTCGGAATTGCCCTCGCCGTTATCGGCGGTGTAGTTGAAATAGACGGTTTCCAGGTCGCCGTCGGTGACCACGGTAAGGGTGCCATCGGCGTTCAGGGTGATCTGCTGCCCGGTGGTCAGCGTGACGGTGTCGCCGGCAGCGACCTGCTGGTCGTTGATATGGGTGATGCTCAGCGTGCCGCCGGCGGCGGTGCTGTCGTTTTCCAGGACATCAATCACCCTGGTTTTGCCGATGGCGATGTCTTCCTGATCATCTTGGGCAACAACGGCTGTCTGCACCGAACCGCCTGCAATCAGCAGGTTGGTGTCATAGGCAACGTCGGAGGTGTCCGCGACGCCGATTTTCAAGGTGTTGACTTCACCCGCATTCACCGGTGCGACAAACGTCAGCGTGATGGTGAAGCCGTCCATCTCGGTGTTGAAATTGTCGCCGGTGTTGTCGACGTAGATGTTTTCGGTGCCATCGTTGATATTGCCGATCGAGGCGGTGCCGTCTCCGATGGAGACCTGTGCCTCGACCCCGTTCACCCAGACGCCGACCACGTCGTTGTACTGGGAGTTCACGAACTCCGGGTATTCCTCGGAGGACAGCACAAAGTCGATGGTCAGCGTGTCGCCGTCGGGAACGAATTCGAACTCGAGTATGGAGGCGTCATAGGTCTGAGTGCCTGCCAGCGTGTTGAAGTCCGCATCCCCGTCCACACCGCTGGTGTTGGTGGTGGTATCGGCCCGCTGGTTGGTGTTGGTGGTGCCGTCGCTGTTTGTGAAGTCGCGGGCGTAGCCGGTTGACAGGATCACACCGGAATCCGCAGGGGCCACGCCCGGGGTTGTGGTATCGGCGCCGGAATAGATGCCCGAGGACAGCGCATCGCCGCTGTAAGTGGCGGTGGTCACTGTGACGCCGTCGCCAAAGATTTCCTCTGCCATCTGCTGAGCGGTGGCGTTTGTGTCGACGTTCAGTTCCGTTGCGGTGGCCATGTCGTGCAGCCTGCCTCCGGGTGTGCAAGGTTTTACGGTTGCTTACCGGAATGGTGGAGAAGTTGGACAGAACTGTGGCAGCGCGGCGTCTAAAACCGGATGTTTAATAAAACTTTACGTGTGATTGCTGGCGGGGGCAGTCGGATGAATAGCAAAGGCCGGCCCTGTGCGGGGCCGGCCTTTGGCGGTGCTGACGCTGCCGGATCCGAAAAGAACCGGCCGGGCGTGTCAGCCCTCGCGGCCGCGCTTTTCAAAACGGGGCAGCATGGCGGAGAAATCCATGCCTTTTCCATCTTCCTCCTCGACGAACTTCTTGTAGAGCGCCATCGCCAGTTCGCCCATCGGCGTGTCGGCATCAGCGCTTTCGGCGGCCTGCTGGCTGAGGCCCAGATCCTTGAGCATCAGTTCCGCTGCAAAGCCCGGCTGGTAGTTGTTGTCGGCGGGCGACTGCGGGCCAACGCCGGGGGCCGGGCAATAGGCGTTCATGGTCCAGCTGTAGCCGGAGGAGGTGGAGACCACATCGAACATCTTCTGCCGGTCGAGACCCAGCTTGTCAGCCAGGGCAAAGGCCTCGCAGGTGGCGATCATGGTGACGCCCAGGATCATGTTGTTGCAGATCTTGGCGGCCTGGCCCGCGCCGGCCTCGCCGCAATGCACGGCCTTCTGGCCCATGATGTCAAAGAGAGGTTCCGCCGCCGCAAACGCCTCAGCCGAGCCGCCGGCCATGAAGGTCAGCGTGCCGCCTGCGGCGCCGCCGATGCCGCCGGAGACCGGCGCGTCGACGAACATCAGGCCCGCATCCGCAGCCTGTTCCGCCACGGCGCGGGCGGAGTCCACATCGACGGTGGAGCAGTCGATGAAAGCCGCACCCTTGGTCATGGCCGGGATCACCTCAGCCGCGACCAGGCGCAGGATGGCGCCGTTGGGCAGCATGGTAATGACGGCATCGGCGCCTGCCGCGGCCTCGGGGCCGGAGGCCGCCATGGTCACGCCCTCGATGCTGACATCGGCCATGTCAAATCCGGTGACCTCATGGCCCGCCTTGGCCAGGTTGGCGGCCATCGGGCCGCCCATGTTGCCAAGTCCGATAAATCCGATCTTCATGCGAGTTCCTCCTCAAATGTCAGCGCATCCGCGCCGAGCGGCGCCAGCATGTCCTCGACCGCAGACGCGGGGACCGCCTGGCCGGCAAATTGCCACTGCGGATTGCGGTCCTTGTCAATGATCTGGGCCCGGATGCCCTCGAGGAAATCGCCTTTTTCCATCGCGCGGTAGGTAAAGCGGTATTCCAGGTCCAGCGCGCGGCGGATCGCGGGGCCATCGGCGCGCAAGCGGCGCAGCATCTCCAGCGTGCAGGCCATTGACAGCGGCGAGTTGCGGTTCAGCGACTTCAGCGCAGCGACGGAAAAATCGCTTTCCTCCGCCTGCAGGCTTTGCAGGATGGCCTCAAGGCTGTCCTTGCCGAAGTGTCTGGCAGTGTCCTCGCGGACCGCGCGCAGCTTGCCTTCGGGGGCGGGCTGGGCGGCATCCTCGACCAGCTTGGCACTGCCGGTTTCTTCCAGCGCGGCAATCAGCGCGGGCCATTGGTCCTGCGGAATGAAACAGTCGGCAAAACCTGCGAGGATGGCGTCATCCGCGCCCATCCGCGCCGCCGTCATGCCGAGGTATTCACCCAGGTGATCCGGTGCCAGCGTCAGCATCAGCGAGCCGCCCACGTCCGGCACCAGACCGATGCCGACCTCTGGCATGGCGATCTGGCTGCTTTCGCCGACCACCCGGTGGGTGCCGTGGCAGCCGATGCCAACGCCGCCGCCCATGGTGAAGCCCTGCATGAAGCTGATCACCGGCTTCTTGTATTCAAAGATCCGCGCGTTCAGGCGGTACTCATCCCGCCAGAAGGTGCGGCCATAGCTGTAGTCGCCCTTGGTGCCGGTGTCATAGAGCTCGGCAATATCGCCGCCGGCGCAGAAGGCCTTGTCGCCCTCGGCGTCGATCACCACCAGTTTGACGCTGTCATCATTGGCCCAGTCGCGCATGGCGGCGTCGATTGCCATGCACATGTCATAGCTCATCGCATTCAGCGCCTTGGGGCGGGTGAAGGTGATGCGGCCGGCGTGGCCGGACTTGCGGATATGGATATCACTCATCGGGCGTGCTCCGTCAGTATGTCTTGCCGCGGGCAATGTGCTGATTGCAGGTTACTCTGCAATCAGCTGGCGCGCGACGATCAGGCGCATGATTTCGTTGGTGCCTTCCAGAATCTGGTGGACACGCAGGTCGCGCACGATCTTCTCCACCCCGTAGTCGGCAAGATAGCCGTAACCGCCGTGCAACTGCAGGCAGCCGTTGGCGACGTCAAACGCAGTGTCGGTGACCATCAGCTTGGCCATGGCGCAGAACTTGGTGGCGTCATGGGCGCCGTTGTCCAGTTTCCACGCCGCCTGGCGCAGGAAGGTGCGGGCGGCCTGCAGGCGGGTTTCATATTCCGCCAGCCGGAACTGCAGCGCCTGGAACTGGTTGATGGATTTGCCAAAGGCCTTGCGCTCGGACATGTACTGCACGGTTTGATCCAGCGCCGCCTGGGCACCGCCCAGAGCGCCGGCTGAAATGTTCAGACGGCCGCCGTCGAGGCCGGCCATGGCATAGGAGAAGCCTTTGCCTTCCTCGCCGATCAGGTTGTCCGCGGGGATCGCGCAATCGTCGAACTGCACCTGCGAGGTGGGCTGCGCCTTCCAGCCCATCTTGTCCTCCAGCGCGCCGAAAGACAGGCCCGGGTTGCCGTCCTCGACCACCACGGTGGAAATGCCCTTGGGGCCGTCCTCGCCGGTGCGGCACATCACGACATAGGCGTCGGAGTAGGAGCCGCCGGAGATGAACGCCTTGGTCCCGTTCAGCGTGTAGCCTTCATTGGTGCGCTCGGCGCGGGTTTTCAGCGCCGCCGCATCGGAGCCGGAGCCCGGTTCGGTCAGGCAGTAGGAGAAGATCTTCTCCATCGAGCACAGGCTGGGCAGCCATTTCTGCTTGGTCTCTTCCGAGCCGAACTTGTCGATCATGCCACCGCACATGTTGTGGATCGACAGGAAGGAGCCGACGGCAGGGTCGGCCATCGCCAGCGCTTCGAACACCAGGGTGGCGTCAAGCCGGCTGAGGCCGGAGCCGCCGTATTCCTCGGAGACATAGAGCCCGCCAAAGCCCAATTCCGCCAGCTGCGGCCACAGCGATTTGGGGATGGTGCCGTCTTTTTCCCACTGGCGGGCGTGCGGCGCGATGTTTTCCTGGCCAAAGGCTTGGGCCATGTCGAAGATGGCTTGCTGTTCCTCTGTGAGTGCGAAATCCATGTTCGGCTCCTCCCGTGGCGCAATGAATTGAACAGTTGTTTATTTAATAACGGGCGGCGGACGCTGAGGCAAGCTGCGCAAATGCAAAGCCGCCGTGCAGCAATGCCGCAGGGCGGCGCGGGCACGGAGCCTGCCCGGTGAGGAAAAAATTAACAAACTTCGCGGAAACTCTGTCCCAAACAGATCACTCGCAGGTGAATCCTGCAGAGGCATTCCAAAAGGAGCAAACGCAGTGGCGAACTCTCAGGCGCAGCATTTTCTGGCATCCTCGGGACCCGAAAATCCGGACCGCTCGAAACAGGAATTTGCCGGCGCGGTCAGCAGCAACGGCCGCGCCGATTTTGCGATGGCGATGCGGCACGGGATGATCAAGCAATCTAACGGCACGCCGCAGGAGCAGGCCGTGGCGTTGCACGCAAAGGCCCGCAAGCTGGCGTTGAAACGTCAATTCAGCGATGCCGAATACCTTTTGCGCCAAGCGCTGAAGCTGGATGACAAGAACCGGATGATTTATGCCTCGCTCGGCGAAGTGCTGGAAATGATGAACCGCCCTGAAAAGGCGATCCTGGCCCATATTGATGCGCTGCGGCTGGATCCCTCTAACTCCAAATGCCTGTCTTACATCGGAACTTACCTGATGCGGCTGAACCAGGATGAAGAGGCGATCAACTATTTCGATGCTGCGGTGAAATTCGATCCGAACAATGCGACGGCGCTGGCCAGGCTTGTCTACCTGCGCCGCCGGATCTGCGATTGGACAGATCTGGGGAACCGGGAGAAGCGGGTTCAGGTGTTCCGCAAGACGGATGTCGGCATTGACCCGTTTGCCTTCTTGTCGATGGTTGATGATCCAGGACTGCAAATGAAGTTCTCGGTCAAGGCTGCGGAACTTGCCAAAGTAGATACTTCCGGGATCGAATTCGAACGTCCGCGGGCGGAAGGCCGCAAGATCCGGCTGGGGTATTTCTCAAACGACTTCTTCGACCACGCCACCATGTACCTGATCGGGCGGCAGCTGGAACTGCATGACCGCGACCGGTTTGAAATCTATATCTACGACTACGGCGAGGTGAATAACCATGAAGGCCGCCTGCGGGCGGAAAATGCCGCGGATGTCTATAAGCAAGTGGCAAGTCTGGAAAACGACGAAATCGCTGCCGTCGCGCGTGAGGATGGCCTGGATATTGCCATTGACCTCAAGGGCTATACCAAGGGCAACCGGGTGAACATCTTCAACGACCGTCTGGCGCCGGTGCATGTGACATATCTGGGGTATCCGGGGACGACCGGGGTGGACCAAATGGACTACATGATCGCCGATCCCGTCACTATCCCCGGAAAGCTGCGCAAGTACTACACGGAAAAAATTCTTTACATGCCGGACTGCTATCAGCCCAACGATGATCAGCGCGCTGCCGCGGACACTGTTCCGTCGCGGGCTGAAGTGGGGCTGCCCGAGGACGCCTTTGTTTTCTGTTCCTTCAACAGCCCTTACAAGGTGTCCCCGGACGAATTCGACGTCTGGATGAAATTGCTGGACCGCGTTCCGGACAGCGTGCTGTGGTTCTATGCACCCCGGGACAAGACCTGCGAGTACATCCTGAAGGAAGCTAAGAAACGCGGCATCGGGCCGGAGCGCATCGTTTTTGCGGGATTTGCGGGTCAGAAAGAGCATCTTGCCCGCCTGCAGCTGGCGGATGTATTCCTTGATACCTTTGCGGTGAATGCGCACACCACCGCCAGTGACGCGCTTTGGGCGGGAGTGCCGGTTGTCACCAAGACCGGCAAGCAATTCGCCGCGCGGGTGGCGACCAGCCTGGTGCATTGCGCCGGGGTGCCTGAACTTGCGGCCGCTACACCGCAGCAATACCAGGCGCTGGCGCTTAAACTGGCGCGCGATCCGGAGTATCTGGCCGCCATCAAGGCGCGCATTAAAGAGGGGATCGCCCAAGGCCCGCTGTATGACACGGAAAAATTCACCCGCAACTTCGAGGCGCTGATGGAGAAAGCGGTGCAGCGTTACAACGCGGGCCTGAAACCCGACCACCTTAGTCTCGCCTGAAGCCGCTGCTGCCGGGAAATGCAAAGGGAGCGCCGTAAGGACGGCGCTCCCTCTTTCTTTTTCGGCTTTGTCGGGTTGCGGCCTGGATTACAGCAGCCGGACCTGCGTGCCGACCTGCACCAGCTCGTACAGTTCCTCAACGTGCTGGTTATAGAGACCGATGCAGCCGGAGGAGCTTTGGCGGCCGATCTTGCGGGTGTCGTGGGTGCCGTGCACCAGGTAGGCAGGCCAGTCCAGATACATCGCACGGGTGCCCAGCGGGTTGCCCGGGGCGCCGCCTTCGACGCGCGCCGGCAGCGTGGGGTCACGCTCGCGCATCGACTGGGTCGGGGTCCAGCTGGGGTTTTCCGCCTTGCGCACAATCTTGGAGTAACCGCGCTTGGTCAGCTCTTCGGTCATCGGCACAGAGGAGGGGAACAGGCGGTAGGTTTCGCCGTCCGGGCCCCAGTAATGCAGCGCCCGGGAGCTGATGTCGGCCAGCAGGCAGCCCTTGCCCAGCGTGTCGAAATGATCCTGCCAGTTCTGCTGCGAGAAGGCGGAGACATTGCGCTGCACCGGAACCTCTTCACGGATGGCCGGCTCGTTCTGCGGGAAGGCGTCGGTCGATTGCGCGCGCAGGATGGCGGGGGTGGCCAGGGTGACGCCCAGGCCCATCAGGGTGGCGCGGCGGGTGATACGGGGTTTTGTCATTGTTTCCTCTACCGTGCTGCTCAAAAACTCCGGCGAAGATAATCACCGGCACGGGAATTTCCAGAGGTGTCAAAGCGCTGCGGCAGCGCCTCACGGGTTTGTGTAGCCCCGGGCGGCAATTTTCTGCCGCCCGCAGCGGGTCAGGGCGTCAGGCGTAAAGCCGGCGGGCCTGGGCAAAGGACAGCAGCCGGCAGCTGTCTTCGTCCCACAGGTGCAGCCGGGCGTTGGCCAGGCTTTCGCGGATGGTCATCCGGTTGCCCTCGGCGAGTTCAGCGTGGTCGCGCAGAACCTCGGTCAGGCGGTAGAACGGGATCCGGCTGTAGAGATGGTGCACGTGGTGGATGCCGATATTGGCGCTGAGCCATTGCAGCACCGGCGGCAGCACATAATGCGAGCTGCCGTGCAGGGCGGCATCATGCAGCTGCCAGTCCTCGTCGTGGGTCCATTGCGTGGTTTCGAACTGATGCTGCACATAGAACAGCCACAGGCCGGCTGTTGCCGCAATCAGAGTGGCGGGCAGGAAGATCAGCAAGAGCGGCATCAGCCCGCCGAAATACCAGATCAGCCCCAGCGCCGCGAGGATCGCTGCATTGGTGCCCATGGCGCTGATCCAGTAGCGGGCCTGGCCGGTCAGGCCGTAGGGGATGCGGTTCTGCAGGAAGAACAGGTATCCGGGGCCGATGCCGAACAGGGTCACCGGGTGGCGGTAGAGCCGGTAGACCAGCCGCTCCCAGCGGCTTGCGGCGCGGTATTCCGCCACGGTCATCGTGTGAATGTCGCCCATACCGCGTTTGCCCAGGTTGCCGTGGGTGCTGTGGTGGATCGAATGGGTGCGGCGCCAGACGTCATAGGGCGTCAGGGTCAGCACCCCGATGACACGGCCCACCCAGTCGCTCAGATGGCGGTTGGTGAAAAAGGAGCCGTGGCCGCAGTCGTGCTGGATAGTGAACAGGCGCAGCAGGAAGGCGGCGATACAGACGGACAGAACAAGCGTCAGCCAGTAGCTGACCGACAGCGACCACCAGGCCAGGGCCCAGAGCAGCAGGAACGGCACAACCGTCACCGCCAGTTCGAAGGCGCTGCGCAGGTGGTCCGGTTCGCGGTATTGGGCCAGGATCTTAACCCAGTCGCGGGCGGTTCTTGCAGCCGCCTGCGGCTGGATGGGGTCGGGTGTCTTGCTCATGCGCCTGCCGTCTGTTTGTCCGTTGCTGACCGGATAGACGACTTACGTCGCGGAACAAGCAAAAACGGGCCGGAACCCCTATTTTCACGGCATTTTGTGGCGTCAGGGCCGGATTGCCGTCATTTTGAGGCGCCGCGCAACAGTCTCCCGCGCGATCAGGCCTGCCGGTTCACAGCCCCCGCGCGTCCTCTGCCGCCAGGATTTCGAAGGAGGCCTTGCCCTCGGCGCTGTATTTACGGACCGTGCCGCCGGTGCGGACCAAGGTCAGGCAGCGGTAGCGCCCGCCGTCCTTGGGCATCGAGACGCAGATCTGGTTGCCATCGGTGATGGCATAGGCGCCGGCCCCGGACCAGCCGCCGCCCTGCAGCTCCCCGAACAGCTGGTTGCCGGCGTCATAGTAGAAGCGGAAGGTCTTGCTGCCGGCCCTTGCGGTGACAGCCTTGCCGACCAACAGCTCTGCGATCTCGTCACTGCTTAGCGCGCTGCCGCCGCTGTTCAGTGCTGCCTGAAGCTCGGTTTCGGCCGTGGCGGCGCCGGCCAGGGCTGCGGCTGCGGCGGCTGCAATCATCAAAGTTCGGGCTGTCATAGTGTCCTCCCCCCGTTGGGATCTGGTGTCTGAGACGGTGCGTGTCTGCCGTTCCAGCCTGGAGGGGCGCTGCTGTATAAGCTTGATAACCGGATGACTTTTTCTGATTTTTAGATGACAATCGCGGTCTGGAGGGGCTTTGGACCGCGATGTACAGGTTTAATGAGTTCGAGTTCGACCCAGCCGGTGCCGGACTGCGCAAGCGGGGAAGGCCGATTGCGCTGGAGCCGCAGGCGCTGCAGCTGCTGGAGGTCTTGATCCGCAACCGGGCGCGGGTTGTCAGCAAGGATGAACTGATCGCAGACGTCTGGCAGGGGCGGGCGATCACCGATGCCGCGCTCAACACCCGGATCCGCTCGGTGCGGCGCGCATTGGGGGATGACGGCGCCCGGCAGCGCTATGTCAAAACATTTCCCAAACGCGGCTACCGCTTTGTTGCCGATGTGAAGAGTTGTATGCCGCCTGCCGCCGCCAGGGGCCGTAAGCGCCCGGGGCTGGCGGCTGCGTTTGCGGCCATGGCTGTTCTGCTGGTTGCGGCCTTGTTCTGGCTGTGGCCAGCGCAGAATTCCGCTATCGATTCAAGGCCTTCGCTCGCGGTTCTTCGGTTTGAAATCCTGGACGGGCAGGGCGTGGAGCCGTATTTCGCCGACGGTCTGACCGAGGATCTGACAACCCATCTTGCCCGGTTCAGGGAATTGTTCGTGATTTCAGCGGCGACAATGCGGTCTTACCCGGATGATCCGGCGGCCCAGCTGCGGGCCGCGCGCGATCTGGGGGTTTCTCATGCGCTGCGCGGCAGTGTCCGCCGGGACGAGGGACGGATACGGATCACGGCAGAGCTGGCCAGCCTGCCGGAGGGGCGCACTGTCTGGTCCGAACAATTCGAGCGGGAGCCGGCCGGGGTATTTGCCATCCAGGATGAGATCACCCGCGCCATCGCAGGCCGGCTGTTGCCGGAGATCGTGCTGTCGCAGGCAGCGGCGCTGACCGCCCGGCCGACGGATGATCCGGGGGCCTGGGATCTGTTCCTGCGGGGCCGGTTTCAGCAGGGCATCCTGACTGCCGAGGCGCAAACGGAGGCGGTGCGGCTGGCGCGGCTGGCTGCAGCCGAGGATCCGGGCTTTGCCGCTGCCCGCAGCCTCGAAGCGCGGGCGCTGGGAACGCTGTTCTTCCACGGCTGGGCGGCGGAGGGGCGCGCGGTGCTGGATCAGGCGATTGCTGCCGCGCAGGCCGCGATCCGCCTGGACGGCAGCGACCCGCAGGCCCATGCAGCGCTTGGCTATATCTACCGGTTCACAGGCGAGGCTGAGCCCGCAATCGCCAATCTGGAGCGCGCGGCGGAGCTTAACCCCAATGACGCCCGTATCCGGCTGGAGCTGGCTCACACGCTGGACTGGTTCCGCCTGCAAGAGCGCGCGCTGCCTGAGATCGAAATGGCAATCCGGCTCAGCCCGCGCGATCCGCTGCTGCATGCGATGTATTTCTATAAGGGCCATATCCTGTTCCACCTCGGGCGCTACGAAGAAGCGCTGGAGGCCGCGCGGCAGATGCGGGCGGTGGCAAAAGGCCCGGTGTGGCAGGTCTATGCCCAGCTGCTGCGGGCGGCCAATCTCGCGCGTTTGGAGCGCAGCCAAGAGGCGCAGGCGGCGGTCGAGGCGGCACTGGCGATCAATCCGAAGCTGTCGGTCGCAGCGATGCGCAAGCAATTCGAGGGCAGCAAGAACCATCCGGAGAACCGCCGGATCTGGCTGGAAAGCTTGCAGACGGCGGGACTGCCGGTGGAGTGAACGGTGGCGGAAGACGAAAAAGGCCCCGGGATTTCCGGGGCCTTTACTGTTCAGGGGCAGGAGGTTAGTCCATTGCCTTGAAGTTGAACTCGCCGCCTTCCTTGATGCCCGAGGGCCAGCGGGAGGTCACGGTTTTGGTGCGGGTGTAGAACTTGAAGCTGTCCGGGCCGTGCTGGTTCAGGTCGCCGAACATCGACTTCTTCCAGCCGCCGAAGGTGTGGTAGGCCAGCGGCACCGGGATCGGCACGTTGATGCCCACCATGCCGATGTTCACACGAGAGGCAAAGTCGCGCGCGGTGTCACCGTCGCGGGTGAAGATCGCAGTGCCGTTGCCGTACTCGTGATCCATCGCCAGCTTCAACGCTTCCTCGTAAGTGCTCGCACGCACAGTGGAAAGCACCGGGCCGAAGATTTCCTGCTTGTAGATGTCCATGTCGGGGGTGACGTGGTCGAACAGGTGGGCGCCGACAAAGAAGCCGTCTTCGTAGCCCTGCAGTTTGAAGTCGCGGTTGTCGACCACCAGCTTGGCGCCCTGATCGACACCGGACTGGATCAGGCCCAGGATGCGGTCCTTGGCAGCCGCGGTCACGACCGGGCCCAGGTCAACATCGTCGCCTGCAGTGTAGGGGCCGACTTTCAGCTTTTCGATGCGCGGGATCAGCTTCTCGATCAGCTTGTCGGCGGTTTCCTCGCCGACCGGAACCGCAACCGAGATTGCCATGCAGCGTTCGCCTGCCGCGCCGAAGCCTGCGCCGACCAGCGCGTCAGCGGCCTGGTCCAGATCGGCGTCGGGCATCACGATCATGTGGTTCTTGGCGCCGCCGAAGCACTGGGCGCGCTTGCCGTTGGCGGTGGCGCGGGAATAGATGTACTGCGCAATCGGGGTGGACCCCACAAAGGACACGCCCTGGATGATTTCGCTGTCCAGAATGGTGTCAACCGCCTCGCGGTCGCCGTTCACCACCTGGAACACGCCTTCGGGCAGACCGGCCTCGACGAACAGTTCCGCCAGCATCAGCGGCACGGAGGGGTCGCGTTCGGAGGGTTTCAGCACCACGGCGTTGCCGCAGGCCAGCGCCGGGCCGACGTGCCACAGCGGCATCATGGCCGGGAAGTTGAACGGCATGATCGAGCCGACAACGCCCAGCGGCTGGCGCATGGAGTACATGTCGATGCCGGGGCCTGCGCTGTCGGTGAATTCACCCTTCAGCATCTGCGGCGCGCCGACGCAGTATTCGATCACTTCCAGGCCGCGCTGCAGGTCGCCCTTGGCGTCCGGAATGGTCTTGCCGTGCTCGCGGCTCAGCGCCTCGGCCAGCTTGTCCATGTCGCGGTTCATCAGGCCAACCATCGCCATCATCACGCGGGCGCGCTTCTGCGGGTTGGTGGCGCCCCAGGCGGGCTGCGCCGCCGCGGCTTTTTCGATGGCATCGGTGGTTTCGTCAGCGCTTGCCATCGGGCATTTGTACTGCACTTCACCGGTTGCCGGGTTGAAGACATCGTCAAAGCGGCCCGAGGTGCCGGAGACGATCTTGCCGTTGATAAAGTGGCCGAGTTCTTGCATCGGATCCTCCTCTGTTCATGTTGCCCTCATCGTAGGCTTGCAAAAAACATCGGAAAAGGGGAAACATTTCAAAGAGGCTTTGCAGGAACGCAAAAGGTTAACGCAGCGTTAACAGGAGAACGGAGGACCCGGGGCCAATGGATCCGCAGTGGGATGATATGAAAGTGTTTTTGGCAGTGGCACGGGAGGCAAGCCTGTCGGGCGCCGGCCGTATCCTCAAGATGGACCCTGCCACCGTCGGCCGACGCATCGCCCGGTTCGAGGCCGCCTTGGAGACCCCGCTGTTCGTGAAATCGCCGCAGGGCTATGCGCTCAGCGCCGCCGGCGACCGGCTGCTGGTCCATGCGGAAGCGGCCGAGCAGGCGATGCGGGCCGGCACCGAGGCGCTGAGCGGGCCGAGCGACACAATGTCCGGCCAGATCCGCATCGGCGCGCCTGATGGCGCCGCCAATTACCTTCTGCCGCAGGTCTGCGCGCAGATATCAGAGGAAAATCCGGACCTGGACATTCAGATCGTGGCCCTGCCGCGGGTCATCAACCTCAGCCGCCGCGAGGCGGATATGGCGGTGACTGTCAGCGCCCCGACCGCGGGCAAGCTGCTGGTGCAGAAGATCTGCGACTACCGGCTGCATCTGGTGGCCTCGCGCCATTACCTGAAGGAGCATACGCCGATCGAAAAGCTGGAGGACCTGAAGGGCCACAAGATGATCGGCTATATTCCGGACATGATCTTCGACAAGGAACTGGATTACCTGAACGACATCGGGGTGGAGCGGGTGGCGCTGGCCTCCAATTCGGTTTCCGTGCAGATCAAGATGGCGGCGCAGGGAACGGCGGTCTGCGTGGCGCATGACTTCAGCCTGCCAGCCCACCGGATGCTGCGCAAAATCCTGACCGACAAGGTGAGCCTGACCCGCAGCTTCCATTTGGTGCGCCACCAGGGCGACCAGCGCAGCGAGCGGCTGAACCGGTTTGCCCAGGCCTTGTCCAAGGGCATCCGCGACGAGGTGGCCCGGCTGGAATCCTTGACTTGAAGCTGCGTTGCGGCAAACCTTGCTGTAACGCAATAATATTTCGGAGGTTTGCCGTATGCTTGTTCAGGTCATTTTGAAATCCAAAGCCAGCACCGGCGTCGTGACAGTGAAGCCGGACGCAAGCGTGGCCGAGGCGGCAAAAGTGATGTCGGACAACCGGTTCGGCACCGTGGTGGTTTCCGCGGATGGCGAAACGCCGGAGGGCATCCTGTCAGAGCGCGACATTGTGCGGGAGCTGTCGAAAGAAGGCGCCAGCTGCCTGGATCAGCCGGTCAGCGGCTATATGACGCGCGAGCTGGTGACCTGCACCACCCAGTCCAATGTGGGCGAGCTGCTGCAGCAGATGACAGAGGGGCGGTTCCGCCACATGCCGGTGGTCGAGGACGGAAAACTTGTGGGAATCGTGACTCTTGGCGATGCGGTGAAGGCGCAGCTGGCGCAGGTGGCGATGGAGAAGGACGCGCTGCAGGACATGATCATGGGGCACTGAGCCGCAGGCGGGCATTGGGGGCCTTGCCGCGGGCGGGGTGTCCGTATTTCTGCCCCCTTGCATTGCCAGCCGCAAATGTGTTTGCGTGCGCAGAAATTCTGACAAGGCAGGAGGCCGCCCATGCGTGTAGGTCTGTATCCCGGCACCTTCGACCCGATCACCATCGGGCACATCGACATCATCCGACGCGCCAGCGCCCTGGTGGACAAGCTGGTCATCGGCGTGGCGATCAACCGCGACAAAGGCCCGCTATTCGGTCTGGAGGAGCGGGTTGGCATGATCGAAGCGGAATGCGCCAAGCTCAGCGAAGAGACCGGCACCGAGATCGTCGCGCATCCGTTTGAGAACCTCCTGATCGACTGCGCCCGCGACGTCGGCGCCCAGATCATCGTGCGCGGCCTGCGGGCGGTGGCCGATTTCGAGTATGAATTCCAGATGGTCGGCATGAACCGGGCGCTCGACAGCTCGATCGAGACGGTGTTCTTGATGGCCGAGGCACGGCATCAGGCGATTGCCTCCAAGCTGGTCAAGGAAATCGCCCGGCTGGACGGCGACGTGTCCAAGTTCGTCAGCCCGCTGGTCAACGAAAAGCTGCTGGAGCGTCTGGGCAAGACCGCCTGACCCCGGTCCCAGTATAAGATACAGGCAAAGCCGGGCTGACGCCCGGCTTTGTGCGTTCGGCGGCGCGCTGCGCGCGGGCAGCGGCTGGCGCCGCCGCCAAGTGAAAACAAGGGGTCTGAAGCTGCGGCGGCGGTAAGGCGGCTCAGCGCCAGAAGGCGACCCAGTCGATCAGGGCAAACAGTTTCTTGCCCAGGAAGATCATGTGCTGATCCCCGAACAGGGCGATATCAATAACGGCGGCGGCGATCAGGATCAGCCCCAGGGAAATGGCAATCCGGTTGGTCATGAAAGCTCCGCCGCAAAGGAAAACGCCCGCCCAGATAACCTGAGCGGGCGTGAATTCTCAAGGGTCCAGGGACGTTTAGCCCAGTTTGCCCATCGCGACGGCGACGTCGGCCATGCGCACCGAGAAGCCCCACTCGTTGTCATACCAGGCCAGGACGCGCACCATGCGGTCCTCGACCACGCGGGTCTGGTCCGGCGCGAAGATCGAGCTTTCCGGGGTGTGGTTGAAGTCGGTGGAGACCAGCGGCGCCGGCTCAAAGCCCAGAACGCCCTTCATCGGGCCCTCAGCCGCTTCCTTGACTGCGGCGTTGATCTGCTCTGCGGTCACGTCGCGGCCGGCGCGGAAGGTCAGGTCCACGGCGGAGACATTCGGGGTCGGCACGCGGATGGCGGAGCCGTCCAGACGGCCTTTCAGGTTCGGCAGCACTTCACCCAGCGCTTTTGCGGCGCCGGTCGAGGTCGGGATCATCGACATGGCGGCAGCGCGGGCGCGGTACAGGTCCTTGTGGCGGCGGTCCAGGGTCGGCTGGTCGCCGGTGTAGGCGTGGATGGTGGTCATGATGCCATGCTCGATGCCGAACGCCTCGTCCAGGACCTTGGCCAGCGGCGCCAGGCAGTTGGTGGTGCAGGAGCCGTTGGAGATCATTTTGTCGCCGGCTTCCAGCTGGTCGTCGTTGACGCCGAACACGATGGTTTTGTCGACGTTCTTGCCGGGGGCGGACAGCAGCACTTTCTTTGCCCCGCGCTCCAGGTGCGCCTTGGCCTTTTCGCCGTCGTTGAACTTGCCGGTGCACTCCAGAACGACGTCGCAGCCGTCCCAGTCCAGCTCACCCATGTCGTAGGTGGAGAACATCTGCATGTCGCCGCGGCCCAGGTTCATGGTGCCGTCGCCGATGGTCACTTCACCCGGGAAACGTCCATGCACGGAGTCGTATTTGATCAGATGCGCTGCGGTTTCCAGCGGGCCGGTGGCGTTCACCTTGATCACTTCGATGTCGTCGCGGCCCGAAGCGGCGATGTGCGACAGGGTGCAGCGGCCGATGCGGCCAAAACCGTTGATCCCGACTTTGATGGTCATGAGTTACGTCTCCAAGCGAGCAAAAACCTTTGGCCGCCATATAGACCGGGGCGGATGTGGTCTAAAGGGGTAAAAGCGTCATTAAATGAAACTGTTAGCGCAAAATCATGATGGTGGCGGTAACGGTTTGAGCCGGTGGCGTTAACGGAAAATTGCTGCGCGATGGCGGTGGCGCTAACGCTTGTGCCGCGCGGCGGAAGCAGGCAGATTGCCTGTCAAAGACGGATAGGATTTGAGGGATTTGGCATGAGCGGTTTGCTGGCACTTTTGGATGACGTGGCGGGGATCGCCAAGGTGGCGGCGGCCTCGGTCGATGATGTGGCGGCGGCGGCTGGCAAGGCCGGCGCCAAGACCGCGGGGGTGATCATCGACGACGCGGCGGTGACGCCCAAGTACCTGCAGGGGTTTGCGCCTGCGCGCGAGCTGCCGATCATCTGGCGCATCACACGCGGCTCTTTGTTCAACAAGCTGATCCTGCTGCTGCCGGTGGCGATGCTGCTGGCGAATTTCGCACCCTGGGCAATCACGCCCCTGCTGATGCTCGGGGGCTCCTATTTGTGTTTCGAGGGGGCAGAGAAGATCTTTCACGTGCTGTTCCCCCATGCCAGCCATGCCATCGACGAGGACATGAGCATCAAGGATCCCGGCCACCTGGAAGAGCAGAAGATCAAGGGCGCGATCAAGACAGATTTCATCCTATCGGCGGAGATCATGACCATCGCGCTGGCCGCGATCGAGGCGCCGACGGTCTGGATGCAGGCGGCGACGCTGGCAGTGGTGGCAATCGGCGTGACGCTGGCGGTCTACGGCTCTGTCGCGCTGATCGTGAAGATGGATGACGTGGGGCTGTTCCTGGCGCAGAACGCGCTGACCACACCGGGCCGGGGCCTGGGGCGCGGGCTGGTGAAATTCATGCCGGTGCTGATGAAGATCCTGTCGGTGGTCGGCACCGCGGCGATGCTGTGGGTGGGCGGCTCCATCATCATCCACGGGCTGGAAGTGCTGGGCTTTGGCTGGCTGGGCCATCTGATCCACGACTGGGCCTATGCCGTGGGCCATGCGGTGCCGGAGGGCTGGACCGGCGCTGTGGAATGGGCTGCCAAGGCGGCGATGGACGGGGTGTTCGGCCTGGCGTGGGGGCTCGTGCTGATCCCGCTGGCGACCAAGGTGATCGGGCCGCTTTTGGGGATTTTGAAGAAGAAACAATCGGGACATCAATAAGGAGATGCGTCTCTTGACTGACGTTTTAGATCCCGTCGAACATTCGTTTAACTGTCCTGAATTCCCGCATGATGTATTCTATCAGTTCGAGTATGCGCTGAGATTTGAACTTGGCGGTGAAGGCGTTTCCACGGCGCGTCCGGTCAAACGGTTTATTCAGGCTTTTGACCGTGGGAAATCTGTCGCTGCGGAGCTGTTCGATGGAAGCCAAGCCGTATGGATGCTTACGTCGGATTATTGCGGCGCGGAACCACGCAGGAAACGGTTGAAACCGTACAAGTGTTGCGGTCTGAAACGCAAAGATTTCCAGTATCTCGGCGCGATTTCGCAAAGGGAAAACCCGCATGTTGATGATGAGGATGGGGAAGTTTTCAGGCATTGGGATGCGGTGGAACTTGCAGATCAAGCGCAGTTGAACGAATTACTGTGGCTTTCTCTTGGGGCGGAACTGGGAATTCAACCTGCAAGCTCCTCAAACATTTACTTCGTCGATTTTTCGAGGGGGCTTGTCCTTCATCCATATGACGATCGCGGTATGGATGTGGCTGCAGTGTGTAAAGAAGATCTGTCTTCCTTGTATTACGCTCGCAGGGACTGGTTGCTTGAATACAATATGGAAAGGATGCAGGCCCTATTCGAGGTCTGATATTCTGAACGGTCGGCGGCTTTGTGCCCCGTAAAAAAGGGGCACCCGCTTGGGTGCCCCTTTGTTGTTCTTCTGCCAGCTGTGCTCAGCCCAGCAGCTCTTTCACTTTCGCCACCGTGCCCTCAGCGGTGATGCCGAAGCGCTCGAACAGCTCGCCTGCCGGTGCGGAGGCACCGAAGCGGTCCATGCCGACGAAACCGGCTTTCTTCTCTTGGCCGCGCTCGCCCAGCAGCCAGCGGTCCCAGCCGCCGGCGCGGACAGCGGCCTCGATGCCGACGCGGACCGGGCCTGCAGGCAGGACCTTGCGGCGGTAGGCTTCGTCCTGCTCGGCAAACAGCTCCATGCAGGGCATGGAGACGACGCGGGTGCCGATGCCCTCGGCTTCCAGCTTGGCCTTTGCTTCCATCGCGACGGCAACCTCGGAGCCGGTGGCGATCAGGATCACCTGGCGCTTGTTCTCGGCCTCAGCCAAAACGTAGGCGCCTTTTTCCACCATGTTGGTCAGCTTGTGCTCAGTCCGCACGGTGGGCAGGTTCTGACGGGTCAGGGCCAGCACCGAAGGAGTTTCCTTGGCAGTGATGGCGATTTCCCAGGCTTCAGCGGTCTCAACAGTGTCGGCCGGGCGGAACACATAGGTGTTCGGCGTCGCGCGGCAGATTGCCAGGTGTTCCACCGGCTGGTGGGTCGGGCCGTCCTCGCCGACGCCGATCGAGTCGTGGGTCATTACGAACACGGTCGGGATCTTCGACAGCGCGGCCAGGCGCATCGCCGGGCGGGCATAGTCGGTGAAACAGAAGAAGGTGCCGCCGTAGGGGCGCATGCCGCCGTGCAGGGCCATGCCGTTCATCGCCGCGGCCATGCCGTGCTCGCGGATGCCCCAGTAGACGTAGCGGCCCTTGCGGTTGTCGGTGTCGAACACACCCAGGTCGCCGGTCTTGGTGTTGTTGGAGCCGGTGAGGTCAGCGGAGCCGCCCACGGTTTCCGGCATCAAGGGGTTGATCACGGCCAACGCCATTTCCGAGGATTTGCGGGTGGCAACCTTGGGCTGCTCTTCGCTCACCTGCTTTTTCAGCGCCTTGATGGCGGCGGACAGCTTCTTGGGCGCGTCCAGCGCATAGGCGCGGTTGAACCGGTCCTGCTTCTGCTGCGACAGCTCGGCAAAGCGGGCTTCCCAGGCTTCGCGCTCAGTCTTGCCGCGGGCGCCGATTTCCTCCCACTGGGACTTGATGTCAGCGGGAACCTCGAACGGGCCGCCGGTCCAGCCATAGGCGTCCTTGGCCGCTTGCAGCTGCTCGGGATCGGTCAGTGCGCCGTGGCCTTTGGAGGTGTCCTGCGCGGCGTGGCCCAGGGCGATGTGGGTCTTGCAGGCGATCATCGACGGTTTCTTGGACTTCTTGGCCGCCTCGATCGCTTCGTCGATGGCCTTGGGGTCGTGGCCGTCGATTTCCAGCACCTGCCAGCCCGACGCCTTGAAGCGCTGCACCTGGTTGGTGCGGTCGGACAGTTCGACGGTGCCGTCGATGGTGATGTTGTTGTTGTCCCAGAACACGATCAGCTTGCCCAGGGAATGGCGGCCGGCCAGGCCGATGGCCTCCTGGCTGATGCCTTCCATCAGGCAGCCGTCGCCGGCGATCACATAGGTGTGGTGATCCACGACCTTCTTGCCGTAGTGGGCGCGCTGCATTTCCTCTGCCATGGCAAAGCCGACAGCGTTGGAGATGCCCTGGCCCAGCGGGCCGGTGGTCACTTCGACGGCATCAACCAGAAAGTTCTCCGGGTGGCCCGCGGTGATCGCGCCCATCTGGCGGAAGTTCTTGATCTGATCCAAGGTGACCTGCTTGTCGCCGGCCAGATATAGCAGCGCATAGATCAGCATCGAGCCGTGGCCCGCCGACAGGATGAACCGGTCGCGGTCCGGCCAGGACGGGTTGGATGCATCAAATTTGAGGTGCTTTTCGAACAGCACGGTCGCCACATCGGCCATGCCGATAGGCATACCGGTGTGGCCGGAGTTGGCGGCGGCGACGGCGTCCAGAGCCAGCGCGCGGATCGCGGCGGCCTTGTTCCAATGCTCGGGATTGGCGGTGCGCAGGGCTGTCAGGTCCACTGGGATTGTTCCTTTGGCGTTACAGGCAATTGCTGCGCTCAATAACAGCGATGCCGCAAAGATCAAGCACGGTTGCGCGCATGTCTGCTGGCCTGCGCGAAGTTGGCGCGGCAAGTGGTTGAAAGACAAGGGGGGGTGTTTTATCCCTGATAGGGAATAACTGGCCCCATGTCAGCGGCACCTGCGCGATTCGCGCATGCGCCGGAAAAAAGATTGGACTGATGTGGACGGGTGAGGGACAGGCATGAACCAGATTGAAGAATTGCAAGGCCGCATCCAGGCCGCGCTGGAGCGCATCAGTGCAGGCACCGCAGCGCTGCAGGAGGCCCGGGCGGCGGATCAGGTGAAGGCAGCGGAAGCCGCGGCCGCAGCTGCCCAGGCAGCCGAAGAGGCCGCCGCGAGTGCCGCAAATGCGGCGCTGGAGCAGGCTCTTGACGAAGAGAAAACCGCCAACGCCCAGCTGGAAGAGCGGGTGAAGGTGCTGCACGCCCGTTTGCAGGAGGCTGAAAGCAAGGCGCCTTCAGACGGCGGTGATATGGCGGCCATGCAGGCGGAACTGCAGCTGCTGCGCAACGAGGCGGGCGACCCGGCCGAGAAAGAAGCGCTGCGGGCAGAGGTTGCGCGCCTCAAAAGCCAGTTGGAGGCTGCGGCCAACACGGCCGCCAGCGAGAAGGAAACGCTGGAGGACCAGCTGGCCGAAGCCCAGGCCGCCAACGACAGCCTGAAGGCCCGCCTGGAAGAGACTGGCGCCTCTGCCGGGCAGGCAGCGGCGGAGCCGTCCGCGGCGCCGGACATGAGCGCGGAAATCGACCGCCAGAACGAGGCCCTGCTGCGGCTGGATGCCGAGCTGCAGCAGCTGCGGCGGGCGAATGAGGAGCTGCGCGCGTCGAACGCGGCGCTGCGCGAGGCCAACGCCCAGGGCCTGGGCGATGCCGGGCTGATCAACGCCTCGATGGAGGCTGAAATCGAAGGCCTGCGCGCGGCCCAGGCCAGCGACCAGGCCCAGGTCAACGCGGTGCTGGCCAAGCTGGAACCGCTGCTGGCCACGGCCCGCAACCTGCCCGAAGGAGAGGAAGTCTGATGCCTGAAGTGACCATTCATATCGGCGGCCGCGGCTTTGAGGTCTCCTGCCAGGAGGGCGAGGAAAGCTATCTGCACTCTGCCGCCAAGATGCTGGACGACGAGGCTCAGGTGCTGTCCGACCAGATCGGCCGGATGCCCGAGGCGCGGATGCTGTTGATGGCCGGTCTGATGCTGGCCGACAAAACCGCCGCGGTCGAGGACCGGATCAAGGAGGTTGAGGCGGAGCTGGCTGAGCGCACGCAAGAGCTGGAAGCGCTGAAAAACGCCCCCGCGCCGGAGCCCGAGCGGGTCGAGATCCCGGTGGTGCCGCCGCAGGTGAACGAAAGCCTGGCCGAACTGGCCGCCCGCACCGAGGCGCTGGCCCAGCAGATCGAAGAACAGGCGGCAGGCTGAGGGCTTTGCTTCAACCCGTTGCAGGATAAGGAAAAGGCGCCGCGTGGGCGCCTTTTTTAATGCCGCGGATTGTGCCTGTAATCAGGCGTTGGCTTCGCGGATCTTGTCGGCGGCTTCCTTGTTGAAGGAAATGCCGTTGTCCTCAAACAGGGTGTCCAGCTCCGACGACAGGGCCATCTCGGTGATGATGTCGCAGCCGCCGACGAACTCACCCTTCACGTACAGCTGCGGGATGGTCGGCCAGTCGGAATATTCCTTGATGCCCGAGCGGATGTCCTCATCCGCCAGCACGTTCACGTCGGTGTAGTCCACGCCGATGTAGTTCAGCACCGCCGCCACGCGCGAGGAGAAGCCGCACTGCGGCATTTCCTTGGTGCCTTTCATGAACAGTACAACGTCGCTGGCTTTGACGGTTTCGTCGATGCGGGTTTTTACGTCGGTCATTTAGTGATTTCCTTTCGGCTGCTGCGCCGTTTGCGTTGGCCGTCATATAGGCAGTTTCGCGGGTTTTGCCAATCCGCCCGGTGAAGCGCGCCCCGAGCGGGTCAACGCTATTTCAACTTGTTCTTGGGAACGAAAAAGCGGGCGTATTCCTGCGGGTCTTTCGGGACCTTCCAAGTGCGAACGGACCCGCCGCCCATGCCCGACTGATAATCGGATCGCAGGGTGTGATAGTCCGGGTCTGTATCGTCCTCCTCCAGCGGGCGGCGGCGCTGGGAGACGACCGCAACAACGGCGGTCATCACCACAATGCCGAGCACCAGGATGGAGGCGAACAGCGACATGGAGCTTACTCCGGTGCCTTGGTGGTCAGCGCCAGGGCGTGCAGCTCGCCGTCGGGGCCGTCCATCTTGCCTTTCAGCGCGGCATAAACGGCGCGCTGCTGCTGCACGCGGTTCTTGCCGCGGAAGCTTTCGTCGACGACCATCGCCGACATGTGAACGCCATCGGTGCCGCCAACCTGGATTTCGGCATCCGGGAAAGCTTCGCGCAGCAGTTCTTCGATTTCGTGGGCTTGCATGGGCATCCGGAGAAGTCCTTTGTCTTGTTTGGTAAAAATGTAGGGGCGCGCCGGGGGCTGTGCAAGCAGGATTAGCAGCCGTCCCGGGCAAAGGGGGCGACGCTTTCGACAAAGTCCGGCAGGCTGGCCAGCGCCTCCTGAACGCTGTCCTCCTCGAAGTCCCAGACCGACGCGGGGTTTTCCGGGCACAGCGCCTGGGTCAAAGCGGCGCAGCGGGCGCTGAGGTCCTCCGGCAGCGGCAGCGCGGCGGCCTCCTGCAGCACCAGAAGCGCCTCATGGATCGGGCGCAGCACCCGTAGGGCGCGGGTCATATGCGGCAGCAGGTCGGGGTCATCCCGCCAGGTTTCGCCATCAAACAGGCCTTGTGTCACCCGCTGGCCCGCGCCGGCGCAGGAATAGGCGACGCAGCCGCCAAATCCGCATTTTTCCAGATCGGCGTGAATTTTGCAGCGGAAATCGGGGGCGAGGTTGGGACAGGGCGTGTCCGCGTCCTTCAGAAGGCCAAAATCCTCATGCGCCTCAAACGGATAGGCCACGCAGCACAGGCCCGCGCAGCGGCTGCAATCCTCTGTCAGCTCAGGAAGGGTCATGGAACGGGTCCCGGGGTCAAAGGAAAAGGCGGGACGGCTGTGCCATCCCGCCTTTTGTATTTTAGCGCGCGCCGCCCGGCGGGGCGAGCGATCAGGCGACAGCAGCGGCAAAGCTGGAGCGGAAGACCTCCGTCAGCTCGGCCAGCGGCGCCTCGGAACCGCCGATCCGCACCAAGTCGCCGCCGAACTTGCCAACGGTGGTGACGGTGACACCGGCCTGGCCCGCCGCCAGCATCAGCGCCTCGGCCTGGTCGAAGTTGCAGGCGATCAGATAGCGCGCCTGGTCCTCGCCGAACACGGTCTGGGTGTCGCCTGCGTCGATCTGCACGCCGACTCCGGCCTCTTGGGCCATCTCGAACGCCGCCAGTGCCAGGCCGCCGTCGCCGAGGTCGGTGCAGGCCTTGATCAGCTCGCGGTTGGCGCGGATGAACTCACCGTTGCGCTTCTCCGCCTCCAGATCCACCGCCGGGGCATCGCCGTCCTCGCGGTTGAAGACTTCGGCCAGCAGCGCCGACTGGCCCAGATGGCCCACGGTTTCACCCACCAGCAGGGCAACATGGCCTTCGCGGGCCTCGCCGGTGATCGGCTCTTCGCCGGCCGCAATCAGGCCCACGGCGCCAATGGTCGGGGTCGGCAGGATGCCCTTGCCGTCGGTTTCGTTATACAGCGACACGTTGCCGGACACGATCGGCATGTCGAGCGCTGCAACCGCTTCGCCGATGCCCTTGATGGCGCCGACGAACTGGCCCATGATCTCCGGCTTTTCGGGGTTGCCGAAGTTCAGGTTGTCGGTGGTTGCCAGCGGCTTGGCGCCCACAGCGGTCAGATTGCGGTAGGCCTCGGCCACTGCCTGCTTGCCGCCCTCGAACGGGTTTGCCTTGACGTAGCGCGGGGTCACGTCGGAGGTGAAGGCCAGTTTCTTGTCCGTGCCATGCACCCGGACGATGCCGGAGCCAGCGCCCGGACGGCGCTGGGTGTCGCCCATCACGGTGGTGTCGTACTGCTCATAGACCCACTGCTTGCCCGCATAGTTCGGCGAGGACAGCAGCGCCTTGAGGCCGTCGATCGGGTCGATGGTCGGCACATCCGCGTCGGTCAGCGGTTCGGCTGCCGGGGTTTCCTGCCACGGGCGGTCGTATTCCGGCGCGGTGGAGGACAGCTTGGACAGCACCAGATCGGCTTTCACTTCTCCGTTGTGCATGATCAGGAAGCGGTCTTCGGCAATGGTCTCGCCGACGATGGCAAAGTCCAGATCCCATTTCTCGAACACCGCGCGCGCCTCGGCTTCCAGCTCCGGCTTCAGCACCATCAGCATCCGCTCCTGGGATTCCGACAGCATCATCTCGTAGGCGGTCATGTTCTCTTCGCGCTGCGGGACCTTTTCCAGGTCCAGGCGCACGCCCAGCTTGCCCTTGTCGCCCATTTCCACGGCAGAGCAGGTGAGGCCCGCGGCACCCATGTCCTGAATCGAAATCACTGCGCCGGTCTGCATCAGCTCCAGCGTGGCTTCCATCAGGCGTTTTTCGGTGAAGGGGTCGCCGACCTGAACGGTGGGGCGCTTTTCCTCGATGGTGTCGTCAAACTCTGCCGACGCCATGGTAGCGCCGCCAACGCCGTCGCGGCCGGTTTTGGCGCCCAAGTACACAACCGGCATGCCAACGCCCGAGGCGGCGGAATAGAAGATCGAGTCGGTGCGCGCCAGGCCTGCGGCAAAGGCATTCACCAGGCAGTTGCCGTTATAGGCGGGGTGAAACCGGACCTCGCCGCCAACGCAAGGCACGCCAAAGCAGTTGCCGTAGCCGCCGATGCCCTCAACCACGCCGTTGACCAGCTGGCGGGTCTTGTGGTGGGACGGCTCGCCAAACGACAGCGAGTTCATCGAGGCAATGGGGCGGGCGCCCATGGTGAAGACGTCACGCAAAATGCCGCCAACCCCGGTTGCCGCGCCCTGGTAGGGCTCGATGTAGGAGGGGTGGTTGTGGCTTTCCATTTTGAAAACAACGGCATCGCCGTCGCCGATGTCCACGATGCCCGCGTTTTCGCCGGGGCCGCAGATCACCTGCGGGCCGTCGGTCGGCAGGGTGCGCAGCCATTTCTTGGAGGATTTATAGGAGCAGTGCTCGTTCCACATCGCCGAGAAAATGCCCAGCTCGGTGAAGGTCGGCTCCCGCCCGATGATTTCGAGGATCAGATCGTATTCCTCGGGCTTCAGCCCGTGATTGGCAATCAATTCAGGCGTGATGGCGGGTTCCTGCATCCGTAAACGTCCCCAATGGCTGCGATTGCGCGCCTTTTAGGGCAAGGAGGGGCGCGGGGGAAGTGGAATTAAGCGAATCCCCGCCAGATGCCGCAGGAGGCGTCTTTGCGCCGCAGCGGGCCCGCTGCCGCACCTGGCCGCCGCTGGCGGCGGTGCGGGCTTTTGCAAGCGGCGGAAATTGCGGCTGAGGGCAGGCAAACTGCTGAAAATACAAGCATTGCGAAAGCAGGCGGTACAAAAGAATATTTTACACAGGCGTCTTTTCCCGCTCCGGTGCTAAGCAGCAGAGGCAGGCCGCGGCCCGTGCCGGACAGGCGCAGCTGCAGTCAAAAGCCGAAGGGGTGGCGTTTGCAGCGGCTGAAGAGTGCTTGAATGTCAGTGGCTTGCACGCAAAAAAAAGGCCGAGCACTAAGCTCGGCCGAAGTCCAACAGGGAGGTATGAAGGAGGGCGTTGCCGCCGCCTTCATGAGGATCATTTAGGGCTCCGGGCCTGCCCCTTCAAGGGGATTAACAACAATTGGGTGTCAATGCTGCTATGCGGTTTTTGCATGGCTGAGGCGGCGGTGCTTGGACCGTCAATCCGGAAACCGGTCAGCCGGCCGTCAAGCAGCCAGAACGCCCTGCTCCGGTGGCGGCCAGGATTACAGCTTGCCCAGCGCTTTCATGTGTTTGCGGTGTTCCATGATCTCGGACTGCACAAAGTCGCGGAAG
The DNA here is from genome assembly GCF_054968485.1 of Leisingera sp. G5_S3_59_S7. NCBI lineage: Bacteria > Pseudomonadati > Pseudomonadota > Alphaproteobacteria > Rhodobacterales > Roseobacteraceae > Leisingera > Leisingera sp. G5_S3_59_S7. The sequence continues at coordinate 230,873 of NZ_JBQKUH010000001.1, read as the reverse complement.
GCGCCAACCCGCTGCGAATGGCGCAGTTCTTCGGGGTAGGCGAGGTAGACCGGAACCTCGTTCTGGTCCTCGTCCGGCAGCACCTCGACCAGCCGCGGGAATTCTTCTGTCACATAGTCGGGCAGAATGCCGATGCCCAGATTGTGCAGCACCCCCTGCAACACGCCGAAATAGTTGTTGACGGTCAGCAGGGATGCCGGATCCAGCGCCATCAGCTTCTTGCCCAGAACAGCGGCTGAGCCCACCTGGGCCGAGCGCTGGTTCTGGCAGATCAGCCGGTGCTGGGAAATGTCGGCGGATGTTTCCAGGTTGCCGTGCTTATCCAGATACTCCGGCGTCGCATACAGCCCCATGCGCACGGTCATCAGCCGTTTGCGCACCAGATCAGCCTGGCTGGGCTCCTTCATGCGGATTGCCACATCGGCCTCGCGCATGGGCAGGTCCAGCACCCGTTCCTCCAGCATCAGGTCGACCTTGAGGTTGGGGTACTGCTCATACAGCTTGGTCAGACGCGGCGCCAGCCACAGGGTCCCGAACCCCACGGTGGTGGTGACGCGCAATTCGCCGAACACCTCCTCCTCGCTGTCGCGGATGCGGGCAGAGGCAGCCTCAAGCCGCGCCGACATGGATTGGGTGGCGTCAAACAGCAGCTCACCCTGTTCGGTGAGAATCAGCCCGCGCGCATGCCGGTGAAACAGAGTGGCGTTCAGGCTCTCTTCCAGCGCGCGGATCTGGCGGCTGACCGCCGATTGCGACAGGTTCAGCTTGTCGCCGGCATGGGTCAGGCTGCCCGCATCCGCCACCGCGTGAAATATTCTGAGCTTGTCCCAATCCATATCTGTTACTTTCTGTGCGTATGGGGCCGACTGTATGAAATCTTAGTTATGTATCAGTTTCCATGACGCAAGCGAGCGAAATGTAAAAAAAAGCGGCTATTCAGGTCAGCAATTATGACCTATTCTGCGCGTCAGAATGTGCAAGCTAATCCCGGTTGAGGAGGCCACGATGAGCACGCAAAAGATCTCACTCAATGATAAATACGATCTGACCAAATCGCCGGTTCTGCTGAACGGCACTCAGGCGCTGGTGCGGCTGATGCTGATGCAGAAGCAGCGCGACACGGCGGCCGGCCTGAACACGGCCGGTCTGGTCACCGGCTACCGCGGCTCGCCGCTGGGCGCGGTGGACCTTCAGATGAGCCGCGCGGAAAAGCACCTGAAGGCGGCGGATGTCACCTTTCAATACGGCCTGAACGAGGACCTGGCGGTGACCGCCCTGTGGGGCGCGCAGCAGGCCGAGGTGCGCGGCGAAGGCAAGTACGACGGCGTCTTCGGCCTGTGGTACGGCAAGGGCCCGGGCGTTGACCGCTCCGGCGACGCGCTGCGCCATGCCAATATGGCGGGCACCTCCAAACACGGCGGCGTGCTGCTGGCGATGGGCGATGACCATACCGGCGAAAGCTCCACCGTGCTGCACCAGTCGGAATGGTCTCTGCTCGATTGCTACCTGCCGATCGTCAGCCCCGCGGGCGTGCAGGAGATCCTGGACTACGGCATCTACGGTTATGCGCTCAGCCGCTTCTCGGGCCTGTGGGTTGGTCTCAAGACCATGAAGGACACCATCGAGGTGACCTCGGTCGTCGACGCCCGCCCCGACCGGATGCAGCTGGTGACGCCGAAGTTCGACATGCCCGCCGACGGGCTGAACATCCGCCTGGACGACGACCGGTTCCGGCAGGAAAACCGCATCATCGACTACAAACGCTTTGCGGCAGAGGCGTTCAGCCATGCCAACAAGATGGACAAGCGCGTCTGGGGCAAGCCGGGCGCCAAGATCGGTTTTGTCGCGGCAGGCAAGAACTGGCTCGACCTGGTGCATGCGCTGAAGCTCTTGAACATCGACGAAAACATGGCCGACCGTCTGGGCATCACCACCTACAAGGTGGGCCAGACCTGGCCGATGGACATGAAGGGCTTCAACGACTGGGCCGAAGGGCTGGACCTGATCGTTGTGGTCGAGGAAAAGCGCAAGCTGATCGAGATCCAGATCAAGGAAGCGATCTTTGACAACCGCCAGGGCCGCCGCGTCTATGGCTGGTACAAGGGCGGCGCCGGCACCATGCACCGGGACGAGCTGTTCCCGACCCGCTATGCGCTGGACCCGATCATGATCGCCGAAAAGCTGGGCAACATCCTGATCGAAGAGGGCCGCGACACCGAGGCGCTCCGTGCCGGGCTGGACAGCCTGGCTGAGGCCCGCCGCGCCGACAACGCCGAGGAAATCGCAACCCGTCTGCCTTATTTCTGCTCCGGCTGCCCGCACAACAGCTCCACCAAGCTGCCCGACGGCTCCCGCGCCTATGCGGGCATCGGCTGCCACTTCATGGTGCAGTGGATGGACCGCGAGACCACCGGTTTCACCCATATGGGCGGCGAGGGCGTCAACTGGGTCGGCGAGGCGCCCTTCTCCAAGCGCAAGCATGTGTTCCAGAACCTGGGCGACGGCACCTATAACCACTCCGGCGTGCAGGCGATCCGTGCCGCGCTCGCCGAGGGCACCAACATCACCTACAAGATCCTCTACAACGACGCGGTAGCGATGACCGGCGGCCAGCAGGCCGAGGGCGGCCTCACCGCACAGCAGATCGCGCATGAGCTGAAGGCGATGGGCGTCAAGACCATTGCGGTGGTCTATGACGAGAAGGAGGATGTGGACGCCTCCCTGTTCCCGGCCGGGATGCGGATGCACGAACGCGCCGAGATGATGAAGATCCAGCGCGAGTTCGAGCAGATCGAGGGCGTGTCCGCCATCATCTACATCCAGACCTGCGCCGCCGAGAAGCGCCGCCGCCGCAAGCGGGGCCAGTTCCCGGATCCGGACCAGCGGGTGTTCATCAACTCCGACGTCTGCGAAGGCTGCGGCGATTGCGGCGTGCAGTCCAACTGCGTCTCCATCGTGCCCAAGGACACCGAACTGGGCCGCAAACGCGCCATCGACCAATCGTCGTGCAACAAGGATTTCTCCTGCGTCAACGGCTTCTGCCCGTCCTTCGTAACCGTCGAAGGTGCCAAGATCCGGAAGGAGGCCACCGCCGACATCGACCTGCCGCATCTGCCCAAGCCCGAACTGCCGGCAATCGACGGTACCCATAACGTGGTGATCACCGGCGTCGGCGGCACCGGCGTGGTGACCATCGGCGCGGTGCTGGCGCAGGCGGCCCAGATCGACGGCAAGGGCGCCGGGCTGATGGAAATGGCCGGTCTCGCCCAGAAGGGCGGCGCGGTGCATATCCACTGCCGGATTGCCAACAACCCCGAAGATATCTCTGCCATCCGCGTCGCCACCGGCGAAGCCCATGCGCTGATCGGCGGCGACCTGGTGGTGAGTGCCGGCGCCAAGACCCTGGGCCTGACCACCTCCGGTCAGACCGGCGCGGTGGTGAACAGCCACGAGATCATCACCGGTGATTTCACCCGCAACACTGAGTTCGCCATACCAACCGACCGGCTGGAGGTGGCGCTGCAGGCGCGCCTGCGCGAGCGGCTGGACCTGTTCGACGCCTCCGAGCTGGCGCGCGTAACCATGGGCGACTCGATCTTCTCCAACATGATGGTGTTCGGCGGCGCCTGGCAGAAGGGGCTGGTGCCCGTCAGCCATGAGGCAATCGAACAGGCGATCGAGATGAACGGCGCCGCGGTGGAGCGCAACAAGCGCGCCTTCGACATCGGCCGCTGGGCGGTGCTGCACCCGGAAGACGCCGCACGGCTGATCCAGCCCAAGGTGGTGAAAAAGCCCAAGACGCTGGACGTGAAAATCGCCTTCCGTGCCGATCACCTGGTGGCCTATCAGGGCAAGGGCCTGGCCAAGCGCTATGCCAAGCTCTTGGACGGCATCAGTGACCCCGCGCTCAAGGAGGCGGTGGCAAAGGGCTATCACAAGCTGTTGTCCTACAAGGACGAATACGAAGTGGCCCGCCTGCTGCTGGACAGCCGCGCCAAGGCGGAGGCGGAGTTCGAGGGCGACCTTAAGCTGTCCTACCACCTGGCGCCGCCGATGCTGGGCGGCACCGACCCGAACGGCCGCCCGCAAAAGCGCAAGTTCGGCGCGGGCATGGAGCGCGGGTTCCGCATTCTGGCGAAGCTCAAATCCTTGCGCGGCACACCGCTCGACATCTTCGGCTATACCGAAGAGCGCAAGATGGAGCGGGCGCTGATCAAGCAGTATGAGGCCGACATGCAGGAGTGGCTGCCAAAAGCCGCGCCTGAGATCCTGGAGCCGCTGATCGCGCTGGCCGAGCTTCCGCTGCAGATCCGCGGCTTCGGCCCGGTGAAACTGGCGAACGAGCAAAAGGCTGCCAAACGCCGCGAGGAACTGCTGGCCGCTCTGCGCCAGGGAGGCACGACCGTCAAACAGGCGGCTGAGTAACGCCGGACACCACGGGGCAGGGCGGGGCGCTCCCGCCCGCTCCGGACCATCCTCGGGATGGCCCCTCCCGGTTGGGCCCGGCGCCGCGCTGACGCGCGGCGCTGTCGCGCAGGCCCCGAATCCGGGCGCCAGGCAGCCTGATCCTGGTTGGAAATCCCTTACGGTCCGCGGCAGCGCCCCTGATGCGGGCTGCTGCGAACCGTCACAGCGCTGTTACGCTCCCATTGCATACTGCGCTCCCGGCCATATCTGACCGGTGATACCTGACGGAGAGCCAAAAACGATGCACGCGCGCCGCCATACCGCCCGCGATATTTCCTATGCCCATTCCGCTGCCACCCGCCCGGGCCGGGCGGTGATCCGACTGCTGGAGAATTCGACCGGACGGCTGGCATTGATCCGCCGGGCCGCGGGGTACGAACAGGAGGTGGCGGCGGGCCGCAGCTTCTGGTCGGTGATGGCTGAACGCTATGGGCTGTCGCTGGACGTGGCGGGCGGATCGCTGGCGGACATCCCCAAGGACAAGCCAGTCATCCTGATCGCGAACCACCCTTACGGCATCCTCGACGGGCTGATGATGGGGCATATTCTGGCGGAAACCCGCGGCGATTTCCGCATCCTCGCCAACCACGTGTTCCGCAAGGCCGAAGACCTGAACAAGGTGATATTGCCGGTGGATTTTGCCGGGACCAAAGACGCCCTGCGCACCAATCTGGCGACCCGCAAGGCGGCGCTGGACTATCTGGGGCAGGGCGGCGCCATCGGCATCTTTCCTGGCGGAACGGTCTCCACCGCGGCACACCCCCTGGGGCACCCGATGGACCCCGGCTGGCGCGGCTTTACCGCCCGGATGATTGCCAAATCCGACGCTGTGGTCGTGCCGGTGTTTTTCGACGGCCGCACCTCGCGCCTGTTCCAGATTGCCAGCCACCTGCACGCCACCCTGCGCATGGGGCTCTTGATCCAGGAGTTCCGCAAGCGGGTCGATACCCCGGTCCGGGTGGTGATCGGCGAGCCCATCGGCCGCGGCACGTTGGCGCCGCTGGCCAAAGACGCAAAAGCAATGATGGATTTCCTGCGCAAAGCGACGTATGACCTGTCTCCGGTACCGCTCAAATCCTATGCGCATGGGTTTGAGTTCGAGGAGAAACACCGCGCGTGAGAAAACGGAATGGCTGTAGGCATCTTTGATTCGGGCCTGGGCGGGCTGACTGTCCTGAACGCTGCGCAGCAACGGCTGCCGGACGTGAATTTCCTCTATTACGGCGACAATGCCCGCGCCCCCTATGGTGTGCGCGATGCCGAGGATGTCTATCAGCTGACCAAATCCGCGGTGCAGGACATGTGGGACAAGGGCTGTGACCTGGTGATCCTGGCCTGCAACACCGCCTCTGCCGCCGCGCTGCGCCGGATGCAGGAGGGCGGGTTGCCCAAGGGCAAGCGGGTGCTGGGCGTCTTTGTGCCGCTGATCGAAGCGCTGACTGAGCGGCAATGGGGCGACAATTCTCCGCCGCGCGAGGTTGCGGTGCAGCATGTGGCGCTGTTCGCGACCCCGGCGACCGTTGCCAGCCGCGCCTTTCAGCGTGAACTGGCGTTCCGCGCCATCGGCGTCGACGTGGAGGCGCAGGCCTGCGGCGGCGTCGTGGACGCGATCGAGGACGGCGACATGATCCTCGCCGAAGCCCTGGTGCGCAGCCATGTGGACGCGCTGAAGCGCAAGATGCCGCACCCGCAGGCCGCGATCCTCGGCTGCACGCATTATCCGCTGATGGAAAAAACCTTTCAGGATGCGCTGGGACCGGAGGTTAAGGTGTTCAGCCAGGGCAGCCTGGTGGCGGACAGCCTGGCGGATTACCTGCAGCGGCATCCCGACATGTACGGCAACGGCGCAGGCGGCTTTTTCACCACCGGAAACCCGGGCCGCGTCAGCGACCGCGCGACCCAGTTTCTCCGACGGGAAATCACCTTTCAGGCGGCCTGAGCGCATCCGCCCGGAACCTTGTTCCAGGTCAAAGAGCGCGGGCGCAAATCCTCCTATTTCTCTCCGCAGATGGCTGCGGAACCGGCATATCACATTGAAAGACGAGGTCTGACATGACCCACAAAGTGGCTATCCTTGGCGCGTCCGGCTATACCGGCGCCGAACTGGTGCGGTTGATCGCCCAGCACCCGAACATCGAGATCGCGGCCCTGTCCGCCGACCGCAAGGCCGGCATGACCATGGCGGAAGTGTTCCCGCACCTGCGCCATATGGAACTGCCGGTGCTGTGCAAGATTGGCGAGATTGATTTCTCCGGCATCGACCTCTGCTTCTGCGCGCTGCCGCATAAGACCAGCCAGGAAGTGATCGCAGCCCTGCCCAAGACCCTGAAAATCGTCGATCTGTCGGCGGATTTCCGGCTGCGCGACCCGGCGGAATACGAGAAGTGGTACGGCAACCCCCACGCCGCGCTGGAGCAGCAGGAAGAGGCGGTTTACGGCCTCACCGAGTTCTACCGGGACGAGATCAAATCCGCGCGTCTGGTGGCCGGCACGGGCTGTAACGCCGCCACCGGCCAGTTTGCCCTGCGGCCCCTGATCGAGGCAGGCGTCATCGATCTGGACGAGATCATCCTGGACCTGAAATGCGCGGTCTCCGGCGCCGGCCGGTCGCTCAAGGAAAACCTTCTGCATGCAGAGCTGAGCGAGGGCTACCACGCCTATGCCATCGGCGGCACCCACCGGCACCTGGGCGAGTTCGACCAGGAGTTCAGCAAGATCGCAGGCCGCCCGGTGAAAGTGCAGTTCACCCCGCATCTGCTGCCGGTGAACCGCGGCATCCTCGCGACCGTCTATGTGAAGGGCGACGCGCAGGCGATTCATGATACCTTTGCCAAGGCTTACGCCGGTGAGCCTTTCATCGAGCTGCTGCCGTTTGGCGAGGCGCCCTCGACCCATCACGTGCGCGGCTCCAACTTCTGCCATATCGGCGTTGCGCAGGACCGGATCGGCGGCCGCGCCATCGTCTTTGCGGCACTGGATAACCTGACAAAAGGAAGCAGCGGCCAGGCCTTGCAGAACGCAAACCTGATGTTAGGTGAGAACGAGACCGAAGGGCTGATGATGGCGCCGCTGTTCCCCTGAACCGGGGCGGCGCTGTTCGGGCCTGAATAGAGGACACCATGAAGAACCTGAAGAAACAGCGCCGGATCCAGGTCATCGCGGTTGCCGCGGTGGCCCTGATCGTGGCAACCGCCCTGATCGGCTATGCCATGCGGGACGGCATCAACTATTTCCGCTCGCCCAGCCAGGTGATGGAGGAGCCGCCGAAGCCGACCGAAGTATTCCGCATCGGCGGGCTGGTGGCGGAAGGCTCGCTGCAGCGCGGCCAGGGCGAAACCGTGCGCTTTGCGGTGACCGATGGCGGTGCGACCGTGAACGTCGCCTACACCGGCGTTCTGCCCGACCTGTTTGAAGAGAACCAGGGCATGGTCGGCACCGGACGTTACGTGAACGGCGTCTTTGAAGCCTCTGAAATCCTGGCAAAACATGACGAGACTTACATGCCCAAGGAAGTCATGGACGCGCTGAAGGAGCAGGGCGTCTATCAGGAACCCGGAACCTGATCCTCAATCGGTTTTGACAAAATGGCCCCGCAGGACTGCCGTCCTGCGGGGCTTTTTGCTTCAGGGCTCACCAGCAAACAGAACCTCTTCCCATGGGTGTTGCGCAGCCGGCGCGCGGTGGTGTCAGAAGGTTTTAGCGCCTTTGCGGCATCCTGACCCGGTTGGAAGTGGTGAGGTGACATGCAGAGCGTTCAGGAAATAGCACAACAGATCGTGGCGCGCGAAGGCGGGTTTGTGAATGATCCGGATGATCCCGGCGGCGCCACCAAACACGGCGTGACCATCGGCACGCTGCGGCGGCTGGGGCTGGATCTGACCGGAGATGGCGCCGTGAGTGTTCAGGACGTGAAGGCCGTGAGCCAGGCGCAGGCGGTGGAGATCTTCATCCGCCATTATTTCGAGGCACCGCGGATCGCCAGCCTGCCGCCCTGTCTGCAGGCGTCGGTGTTTGACATGTATGTGAACGCGGGCAGCAACGCGGTGCGCATTCTGCAGCGGCTGCTGCGCGACATGGGCTATGCCGTGGCGGTTGATGGCACCATCGGCCCGCAGACCGCAGGCGCGGCGGCGCAGGCGGCGGAGGTCGGTGCGGAAACCTTGCGCGACGCCTACGGGGTGGCGCGCCGCAACTATTACTTCCGCCTGGCGGACCGGCGTCCGGCCAGCCGCAAATACGCGCGCACCCGTTCTGGCGGCAAGGGCGGCTGGATCACCCGGGCTGAGGAGTTCATCTCGCCCGCCTACCGCCTCAGCCAGCAGGAGTTTCAGCGGAGGACGGCGGCATGGGGCTGATCGCGGATGTGTTTGGATTGGTTTTTGGACGGCAGAGCAATGCCTTGCGGGAAACGCTTGAAGTCTTTCGCGAAAACGCTGAGGCCGGCGCCGCCCGCGCGCACGATATGCAAAGCGCTGCACTCAGCCAGCTGGCGGCGGAGTTTCAGTATGGCGGCAAAAGCCGGTTTGACCGGTTCATGGACGGGGTGAACCGTCTGCCGCGCCCCTTGCTGGCGCTTGGGACTCTTGCACTGATAGGCGCATCTCTTAGCGATCCGGTCTGGTTTGCTGCAAGAATGCAAGGGCTGGCGCTGGTGCCGGAGCCGCTGTGGTGGCTTTTGGGGGTCATTGTCTCTTTCTATTTCGGCGCCCGCCATCAGGTGAAAAGCCAGGAATTCCAGCAGGGGCTGGCCGCCAGCATGACGCGGGTGCCCGAGGTGGCGGAAAACATCGCCGCGCTGGAGCGGCTCAGGGCGGATGCCCCTGCCGCCGCCGCCACAAGCACCGATGTCGTGGCGCGGCTGGACGCCACCGCGGCAGAGAACAATCCCGCGCTGGAAGCCTGGAAAGCGCGCCGCGGCTGATCACATTTTGCTTTCTGCGGCGGCATGGCGCGGCGTTTGCCATTGGCCCTGCCGGCAGAGAAGCGTATAGGGAACCCATCCCTACAGAGCATGCATGGACACACCGGCACATGATCACAGAACTCGGACATTTCGCCCTAATTCTCGCCTTCATGATAGCCATCGTGCAGGCCGTTATCCCCTTGATCGGCGCCCACAAACGCTGGCCCGGCTGGATGGCCGTCGCGGAACCGGCGGCGCAGGCGCAGTTCCTGTTCACCGCGTTTTCCTTTGGCGCGCTGATGTGGGCCTTCATCACCTCAGACTTCTCGCTGAAGCTGGTGACGCTGAACAGCCATTCGGCCAAACCGATGCTGTACAAGATCTCCGGCACCTGGGGGAACCACGAGGGCTCGATGCTGTTGTGGGTGCTGATCGTCAGCCTGTTCGGGGCGCTGGCCTCAGTCTTTGGCGGCGGGCTGCCGCCGACCTTGAAGGCCCGTGTGCTGTCCGTGCAGGCCGCGATCGGCGTGGCGTTTTTCGCTTTCATCCTGTTCACCTCGAACCCGTTCCTGCGCCTGACGGTGCCGCCATTTGACGGGCAGGACCTCAATCCGCTGCTGCAGGACCCGGGCCTCGCTTTCCATCCGCCGTTCCTCTACCTCGGCTATGTGGGCCTCAGCATGGCGTTTTCCTTTGCCGTTGCGGCCCTGATCGAAGGCCGGGTGGATGCCGCCTGGGGCCGCTGGGTGCGGCCTTGGACGCTGGCTGCCTGGATCTTCCTGACCATCGGCATCGCGCTGGGGTCCTGGTGGGCCTATTACGAGCTTGGCTGGGGCGGCTTCTGGTTCTGGGACCCGGTGGAAAACGCCTCCTTCATGCCCTGGCTGCTGGCCGCTGCGCTGCTGCATTCCGCCATCGTGGTGGAAAAGCGCGAGGCGTTGAAAAGCTGGACCATCCTGCTGGCGATCCTTGCCTTCGGCTTCTCGCTGATCGGCACTTTCATTGTGCGCTCGGGCGTGATCACCAGCGTGCATGCCTTTGCCAACGACCCGGAGCGGGGCGTCTTCATCCTGTTCATCCTCGCCTTCTTCACCGGCGGCGCGCTGACCCTGTTTGCTGCGCGCGCGCAGGCGATGGAGGCCAAGGGCGTCTTTGGCATGATCAGCCGCGAAAGCGCGCTGGTGGCCAATAACATCCTGCTGGCGGTCAGCTGTTTCGTGGTGTTCTTCGGCACCATCTGGCCGATCGTGGCCGAGATGCTGCTGGACCGGAAGCTGAGCGTCGGGCCGCCGTTCTTCAACTCGGCCTTCACCCCCTTCATGGTGGTACTGGGTCTGCTGCTTCCCGTCGGCGCGATGCTGCCGTGGAAGCGCGGCCGGATCGGGCGCACCGCCTGGCAGCTGCGTTATGTGTTCCTGCTGGCGGTGTCGCTGGGCGTGCTGGCCTGGTCGATGCAGACCGGGCGCTCGGCGCTGGGGCCGGTGGGGCTGTTCCTGGGGTCCTGGGTGGTGTTCGGTGCGCTGGCGGATCTGTGGATGCGCAGCGGAAAATCCGGCCGCCTGCAGCGGATGCTGCGGCTGCCGCGGGCGGATTGGGGCAAGGCCACGGCCCATGCGGGCCTTGGCGTCACTATCTTTGCCATAGCGGGCCTGACCGCCTGGGAGCAGGAGGACATCCGCGTGGCGCGTATCGGCGAGCCGTTTGAGGTCGGCGCCTTCACGCTGGTGCTGCAGGAGGTGACCCGTGAGCAGGGGCCGAACTATTTCACCACCAAGGGCCGCGTCGAGGTCACCCGCAACGGGCGGCCCGAGGCGGTGATGTTCCCGGAGAAACGCGACTATCCGGTGGCCAAGATGCCGACCACCGAAGCTGCGATTGACTACCGGGTGACACGCGACCTGTATGTCGTGCTGGGCGATCAGCAGGCCGACGGCAGCTGGACCATGCGCACCTATATCAAGCCCTTTGCCAACTGGATCTGGGCGGGTTCCATCCTGATGGCGCTTGGCGGGCTCTTGAGCCTGAGCGACCGGCGTTTCCGTGTGGCCGCGGGCGCGCGCAAGACACCGGCAGCGGGAGTGCCTGCGGAATGAAACGGATGCGTTTTCTGATCGTCGCCCTGGCGGCCCTGATGACCGCCGCCCTGTTCACACCGGCGCCCGCGCTGGCGGTGGAGCCGGATGAAATCCTGGAGGACCCGGCCCTGGAAGCGCGCGCGCGCGAGCTCTCCAAGGACCTGCGCTGTCTGGTCTGCCGCAATGAGAGCATCGACGAGTCCAACGCCGAACTGGCCCGCGACCTGCGGGTGCTGCTGCGCGAGCGGCTGGTGGCGGGCGACAGCGACCGGGAGGCGATGGATTTTATCGTTGCCCGCTATGGCGAGTACGTGCTGCTGCGCCCCACCACCAGCGGGGCCAATTGGCTGCTGTGGGCGGCGGGGCCGCTGATGCTGCTGGCGGCGCTGGTGATGGCGCTTTTCTATCTGCGCGGACGCGCCCGGGCGCCCCGGGCGGCGGAGCAGGGGCTGAGCGCGGAAGAGCAGGAACGGCTGCGCAAAATCCTGGAGGATTGACGCCGGGTCTGTCTTTCCGGCGGCTAAGCTTTGCGTCACCATAGCGTCAAACGGTCCCGCCGGCGCTGCGCCGTGCGGGACGCAATCTGCATGAGGCACCCCTATGGACTACAAGGAAATCCTGTTCACGCTGGAGGACGGGCTGGCGGTCATCACGCTGAACCGCGCAAACCGCAAGAACGCGCTGACCAGCCGGATGCGCTCGGAAATCACCCATGCGGTGCGAATGGCCTCGGCAGAGGCGCGCGCGGTTGTGCTGACGGGTGCAGGTGATGCGTTCTGCTCCGGCCAGGACCTGAGCGATGCCTCCAGCGCGGGCGACCTGGATCTGGAGCGCACGCTGCGCGACGAATACCTGCCGATGGTGGAAGCGATCTATAATTGCCCGGTGCCGGTTGTGGCCGCGGTGAACGGCGCCGCAGCGGGAGCCGGTGCCAGCCTGGCCCTGGCGGCGGATGTGGTGATTGCCAGCGAAAGCGCGTTTTTCATGCAGGCCTTTAGCAAGATTGGGCTGATGCCTGATGCCGGCGGCACCTGGTTCCTGCCGCGTCAGGTCGGCATGGCCAAGGCGATGGGTGCGGCGCTGTTTGCCGATCGCATCAGCGCGCAGCAGGCCAGCGATTGGGGCATGATCTGGGAAGCGGTGCCCGACGCGGAGTTCAGCACCCGCTGGCGCGCGCGCGCCGAATATTTGGCCCAAGGCCCCAGCAAGGCCTTTGCCGCCACCAAGTCCGCCCTGCGCGAAAGCACCGGCCGCAGCCTGATGGAGCAGCTGTCGGAAGAGGCGCATCTGCAAGGGGAATGCGGCAAGACCCGGGATTTCCTGGAAGGGGTGACAGCCTTCATGGAAAAACGCCCCGCGAAGTTCGAGGGGCGCTGAGAGGTTTTCAGTCGTGCGGAACCGCTGGATCAGGAAAACAGCGATCCGTCCTCCGAGCGGTCAACGATGGAGACATCGCTGACCGTGAGCAACCCTCCTGCGCCGTGGATCCGCGCGACGAACACATCGTCGGCAAAGAGCAGCGCCGAGCCCTGTCCCTCGTCGCCGGTGCCGTCGCCGACCGTCTGAACCGACAATCTGGGCGGCAGCCCATCGCCGTCGTAAGAATAGATCAGCAGGTCGTCGGCGGGATCGAAATCCGTCACGATAACGGGGTCATCGTCGGACGCGATCCAATCTCCGACCACCAAGGTGTCGCTTCCTTCGCCAAGGGAGACGGTATCTCCATCCCCTGCGATTACTGTATCATCGCCGTATCCGGCTGACACGCTGTCGGCGTCGCCGTCAAGATCCGTATCGGGGTTAATAAATTCGGCCAGACCGCTGAGGACGGTGACGGACCCGTCAGCCAGCCCGCGCGAGAGGCCGACAATTCCTTCGCCGTCAATGCCGCTGGTTGTGATAATCCTGTCATCGCCGGTGTCCCCGTGCAGAGTGTCCGATCCTTCATTGTCGATCAGATAGTCATCGCCTGCTCCGCCGCGCATAAAGTCGTCGCCGGTGCCGCCGACCAGAATGTCGGCCCCGTCCATTCCGAACAGGCGGTCATCACCACCGCGGCCTTCAAGGATATCGTTGCCGCCCCTGGCGTAAGCGGTTTCGTCTTGGCCGGTGCCAATCAAGTCATCTGCAGCGTCCGACCCGGTGGTTGTACTGCCGGGTTCGACGGTCTGCGGCGGCTCCGAAGTGTCCGGCTCGCTCGCGCCACCGTCATCATCGTCGTCCATCGCCAAGGCCACACCGCCAATGGTCAGGCCAATCCCAAGCAAGATGAAAAGTTCCATGTCATCAATCCCGTTGCCGCCTGGCAGCTGGCGTTCTGCAATGACGTGCGCGTGGGGAGCGCTCTGCCAGAACCAAGTAAACTCATGAGGTGAGTACGGGGCTGAGCGAATTTAGTCAAATACTCGTAAATATTGAACTTTCGGAAGAAACAGTGCGCGAAACATGGTGGAATTGTTGCCTGGCTGGGCCGGGTGGAACGGCCGCGGGTCTGGAACAGAGCCTGCCGCACACCGGAGACCAGACTGCCGACAAACGAAAAACGCCCCGCGCAGTGCGGGGCGTTTGTCTTACCGTCCGAGCAGCGCTCAGCGCTTTTCGATGTCGACGTAGTCGCGCAGGGTCTCGCCCAGGTACAGCTGGCGCGGGCGGCCGATCTTGTTCTGCGGATCGGCGATCATTTCTTTCCACTGCGAGATCCAGCCGACGGTGCGCGACAGCGCGAAGATCGGGGTGAACATCGAGGTCGGGAAGCCCATCGCCTCCAGGATGATGCCGGAGTAGAAGTCGACGTTCGGGAACAGCTTCTTCTCGATGAAGTAGTCGTCGTGCAGCGCGGTGCGCTCCAGCTCCTTGGCGACCTGCAGCAGCGGGTTGTCTTCGACGCCCAGCAGCTCCAGCACTTCGTCCGCGGATTGCTTCAGCACCTTGGCGCGCGGGTCGGTGTTCTTGTACACGCGGTGGCCAAAGCCCATCAGGCGGAACGGGTCGTTCTTGTCCTTGGCGCGTTCGATGAACTCAGGGATGCGGTCAACCGAGCCGATTTCCTTTAGCATTTCCAGGCAAGCCTGGTTGGCGCCGCCGTGGGCCGGGCCCCAGAGGCAGGCGATACCGGCCGCGATACAGGCAAACGGGTTGGCACCGGAGGAAGACGCCAGCCGCACGGTCGAGGTGGAGGCGTTCTGCTCGTGGTCGGCGTGCAGGATGAAGATCCGGTCCATCGCGCGGCTCAGGATCGGGTTCACGTGGTATTCCTCGGCCGGAACCGAGAAGCACATGTGCAGGAAGTTGGCCGAATAATCCAAGTCGTTCTTCGGGTACACGAAGGGCTGGCCGATCGAGTACTTATAGGCCATCGCGGCGATGGTCGGCAGTTTGGCGATCAGCCGGATCGCTGCAACCTCGCGCTGCCAGGGATCGGTCACGTCCAGCGAGTCGTGGTAGAAGGCCGACATCGCGCCGACCACGCCCACCAGGGTCGCCATCGGGTGCGCGTCGCGGCGGAAGCCGCGGAAGAAGTTGTGCATCTGCTCATGCACCATGGTGTGACGGGTCACACGGGTCTCGAAATCCTCCAGCTGCGCGGCAGTCGGCAGTTCGCCGTAGAGCAGCAGGTAGCAGACCTCCAGGTAATGCGATTTCGACGCCAGCTGGTCGATCGGATAGCCGCGGTGCAGCAGCTCGCCCTTGCCGCCATCAATATAGGTGATGGTGCTGTCGCAGCTGGCGGTGGAGGTGAAGCCCGGATCATAGGTGAACACGCCTGCCTGCGCATAAAGCTTGCGGATGTCGAGAACATCGGGCCCGGCCGTTGGCGAGAAAATGGGCAGCTCGTAGTTTTCGCCATTCAGGCTGAGCGTGGCAGATTTCTGTGTCTCGGTCATGGATGTCCCTTCCTGTTACAGGCACGAAAGCTGCCGTTCAGGCGTCTTCATGCGGGGCAGCGCCTGCGCGGTTTCGCGCAGGGGTTGTCGTATCAAAGCAGGCTTACCCCGGCGTAAAGACCGGAGTCAGCCCGTTGCGTCTTTGAGCCGGGCGATGGTTTCATCGCGGCCCAGAATCAGCATCATATCGAACACCGAAGGCGTTACCGCCCGGCCCGCAAGCGCAGCCCGCAACGGGCCTGCCAGTTTGCCGAACTTGGTATCATGTGCTTCTGCAAATGCGTTCAGAAGCGCCTCCAGATCGTCACGGACCCAGCTAGCATTTTGCAGCTGCGGCGTCAATTCTTCCAGTATACCATCGGATACAGACGACAGCGCTTTTTCTGCCTTCGCGTCCCGTTCAACAGGCCGTGATGCAAGGATAAAATGCGCCTTTTCAAGAAGTTCCGGGAAGGTACGGGCCCGGTCCTTGAGGCAATACATCGCAGCTTCCAGCCCTTGTGACTGCGCGTCAGTCAGGGCGGGTTTCCCGGCAGCCGCCAGGTAATCACAGATTTCTTGCCGCAGTGCGGCGTCGTCGCTAACGGCAATATGCTGGCCGCAGAGGTTTTCCAGCTTTTTGGTGTCGAACCGGGCCGGGCTTTTGCCGATACCGTCGAAATTAAACCACTCTTTGGCCTGGCTGTCCGTAAAAAATTCGTCATCGCCGTGCGACCAGCCGAGACGCGCCAGATAATTGCGCATGCCGGCCGCGGGATAACCCATCGCCTGGTATTCCTGCGCACCCAAGGCGCCGTGGCGTTTGCTGAGTTTCTTGCCGTCCGGCCCGTGGATTAGCGGGATATGGGCCCAGACCGGCACGTCCCAGCCCATCGCCTCATAGATCATCATCTGGCGGGCTGCGTTGTTCAGGTGGTCATCGCCACGGATCACATGGGTGACGCCCATGTCATGGTCATCGACCACAACCGCCAGCATATAGACCGGGGTGCCGTCGGAGCGCAGCAGGATCATGTCGTCCAGCTGATCGTTGCGGATTGTCACATCACCCTGCACCTCGTCCTTGATAACGGTAACGCCGCTTTGCGGCGCTTTGATGCGGATCACATAAGGCGCGTCCGGATGGGTGGCTTCATCCGCGTCGCGCCACGGGGAGCGGTAGAGGGTTGATTTGCCCTCGGCCTTGGCCTGGTCGCGGAAGGCGGCGATTTCCTCCTGGGTGGCAAAACACTTATAGGCCTTGCCCTCGGACAGCAGCTGTCGGGCGACTTCGGCGTGGCGGTCCGCGCGCGCGAACTGGCTGATCACCTCGCCGTCGTGGTCCAGGCCCAGCCAAGCCATGCCTTGCAGGATTGCGGCGGTGGCCTCCGGCGTGGAGCGTTCGCGGTCGGTGTCCTCGATCCGCAACAGGAATTTGCCGCCGCGGCCGCGGGCATACAGCCAGTTGAACAGTGCGGTGCGGGCGCCGCCGATGTGCAGAAAGCCGGTGGGCGAAGGCGCGAAACGGGTGACAACCGGTTGGGTCATGTGCGGGATTTACCTTTTGGAAACCATGGGAGGCATAGAGTTTCCGCCTGTCTACCGGGCCAGAAGGCGGGGGGCAAGCATGCGGCTGAGCGCAGCCATCGCAGACCTGCTGCAGGCGCAGCGGGGGGATCTGTTCCCCTGGGTTCCAGTTTTCCTGGGCACCGGGATCGGGGCCTATTTCAGTTTGAAAAGCGAACCCGGATGGGCGGTCTATGCCTGTCTTGCCGCGGTTTCACTGCTGCTGGCATGGGGCGCTGTGCAGCGGCGGCCGCTGGCGTTCCTGTTCTGGGCGCCGGCCTTTGCGGCGGCGGGCCTGTGCCTGGCGGGCGCCCGCGCCCACTGGGTTGCGGCGCCGGTTCTTGATTTCCGCTATTACGGCCCGGTTGAGGGCCGGGTGGTATCGGTGGACCGTTCCCCGACCGATGCGCTGCGGCTGACCTTGGACCAGGTGCGGCTGGACCGCGTTCCGGCTGTGAAAACCCCGGCCCGGGTGCGGATTTCCCTGAAAGGCCCGGAGCAGGTGCCGCCGCCGGGCGCCTTGGTGATGACAACCGCGCATCTGCTGCCGCCGCAGGGGCCGGCGGAGCCGGGAGGGTTCGACTTCCGCCGCCATGCCTGGTTCAAGCAGCTGGGCGGGCTTGGCTATACCAGGGCGCCGGTCCTGCTGGCCGGAGCGCCGGGGGATGGCGTTCCGGTGGAGCGCTTGCGCCGCGCCATGGCGGGCTATCTCCAGCAGCGGATTCCGGGCGAGACCGGCGGATTTGCCGCGGCCATCACTGCCGGCGACCGCAGCGGTGTCGGGGAGCAGACGCTGACGGCCCTGCGGAAAAGCAACCTGGCGCATCTGCTGGCCATCTCCGGCCTTCATATGGGCCTGCTCACCGGCTTTGTCTTTGCTGCGGTGCGGGTGCTGTTCTGCCTGGTGCCGCCGGTTGCCCTGCGCTGGCCTGTCAAGAAACTGGCGGCGCTGGCCGCATTGGCGGCCGGGGCGGGCTATCTGCTGTTGTCAGGTGGCAATGTGGCGACGGAACGGGCCTTTGTCATGGTCGCCGTGATGCTGGGGGCGGTGCTGCTGAACCGGCGCGCGATCACACTGCGCGCGGTGGCGGCGGCGGCGCTGATCGTGCTGCTGCGGCGGCCCGAAAGCCTGCTCAGCCCCGGTTTTCAGATGAGTTTCGCCGCGACGGCGGCGCTGGTCGCGGTCTTTGCCGCGCTGCGGGACAGGGAGGTGCCGCCGGGTCCGCGCTGGTTGCGGCCGGTTGCGGCTCTGGTGATCTCCTCTGCTGTGGCAGGCGCCGCAACCGCGCCCTTTGCAGCTGCGCATTTCAACACCGTTCCGCATTACGGGCTCTTTGCAAATCTGCTGGCAGTGCCGGTCATGGGCTCCGTGGTGATCCCGGCAGCAGTGCTGGCGCTGTGCCTGGCGCCCGTTGGATTGGAAGGGGTTGCGCTTTCGGTTATGCGGTGGGGGATGGACTGGATTCTGGTGGTTGCGCAGACCGTGGCGGGGTTTGAGGGCGCCGTGTCCCAGGTGGCGGCGCCCGGCGTTGCGGTGCTGCCGCTGTTTGCGTCCGGTGCGGTGTTTGCCGTGATCTGTCACGGGCGGCTGCGGCTGGCGGGGCTGGTGCCGGCAGCTGCAGCGCTGTGGCTCTGGAGCGGAGCAGAGCGGCCGCCGGTGATCATCGCCAGCTCCGGCGGTCTGATCGGCGTGATGGAGTCGGAGGGGCGCGCCCTGTCGCGGCCAAAGGGGCAGGGGTTCACGGCAGGGATCTGGCTGGAGAATGATGGCGATGCCGCCACCCAGCCAGAGGCCGCGGCCCGCTGGCAGGCCTGGGACGGCGAGCTGCCTGTCTGGCAAGGCCAAGGTTACCGGCTGGTTCATGCACCGGGAAAACGTAAGCTTATGCAGGCAAGCGCTTGTAAAGAGGGGGATATCATCGTGTCCACGGAGGCTGAGCCGGAGCCCGGCACCTGCTTGCTGCTGACGCCTGGGATTCTGCGGCAGACCGGCAGCATCGCGGTCCGGCCCGATGGCGGCCTGCTGACAGCCCGCGCCGCAACCGGCGCGCGCCTGTGGAGCGGATGGTATCCGGAAGGGGCTGAAATCCGGCGCCTGCGCCGCCTGCTGGCCGCGCCGGCGCAGCTTCAGTAAGTGCGGATCAGCCCGACGAGGCGGCCCTGGACCTGCACCTGATCCTCGGGGTAGTGCCGGGTTTCATAAACCGGGTTCGCGGCTTCCAGCGCAATCGTCCGTCCCTGGCGGTGGTAATATTTCAGGGTGGCTTCCTGGCCTTCGACCAGCGCCACCACAATGTCGCCGTTGTCGGCGGTGTCGGCTTCGCGGATCACCACGATGTCGCCGTCATTGATGCCGGCCTCGATCATCGAGTCGCCCTTGACCTCCAGCGCATAATGCTGGCCGTTGGGGGCAATCATGCCGCCCGGCACCGCGACCTGGTGCGAGACCTGGCTGATCGCCTCAATCGGCACGCCGGCCGCGATACGGCCCATGACCGGAAGCTCAACTGCCGCCTGACGCATCGGATCCGCGGCAGCAGCGGCGGCGCGAGGGCTGGTCTGGCCGCCGTCGATCACCGTGGGGGCGAACCCCTGCGGTTCGGAGGTGCCGCCCAGGCTTTCGGGCAGGCGCAGGATTTCAATAGCGCGGGCGCGGTGGGCGAGGCGGCGGATGAATCCGCGCTCTTCCAGCGCGGTGATCAACCGGTGGATGCCGGATTTGGAGCGCAGATCCAGCGCCTCCTTCATCTCATCAAAACTGGGCGGAACGCCGTCCCGCTGCAGGCGTTTGTGAATGAATTCCAGCAAATCCAGCTGTTTTTTCGTGAGCATCGCCGCTCCCTCCGCGCCTCGTGTAGATGTTTTCTTTTGTTCTACGCATGTTCACGTTTTGTGTCAACATGGCCGCTTTCGGTCGTGTCAGATAATGAACGCACCGGCGGCGCGCCCGACACGCGGGGGCGTTTTTGCAAAGATAGAGCTGTTTCAGATTGGCAGATATTGCACGGGTTCGCCTGCGTCGCGAGCGCCATCGCCGGGCGGGCGGATCAGCAGGGCATTGGCACCCGCCAGCACCGTAAGAAGCGAACTGTCCTGATCTGGGAAGGCGCGGATCTTGCCGTCCTCAACGCGGGCCCGCATGTAGTGTTCACGCGGACCGTTAGCAGTAAGGGGCTCTGCCAGCGGAGCGCTTAGCAGCGGCTGGCCGGTGTCCGGCAGGCCGAGCATCGCGCGGATCACCGGCGCGAGGAAGACGTGGCCGCACACCATGGCCGACACCGGGTTGCCGGGCAGGCCCACCATCGCGGCAGAATTCATCCGGCCCGCCATCAGCGGTTTGCCGGGCCGCATAGCCACCTTGTAGAAGCTGCGCTCCATGCCGGCGTCCTGGGCCACTTTGCCGACCAGATCGTGATCACCGACCGAAGCGCCGCCGATGGTCACCACAAGATCGGCGCCCTCAGCCAGCTCAAAAGCAGTGCGCAGCGAGTTTTCGGTGTCGCGGGCAATCGGCAGAATGCGGGCGCGGGCGCCGAAACCCTCCAGCATCGCCTTGAGACCGAAGGTGTTGGAGGCGATGATCTGGTCCGGGCCGGGCGTGCCGCCCGGCATCATCAGCTCATCCCCTGTGGAGATCAGCGCAACCTCGGGCCGGCGGGTGACCGGCACTCTGGGGATGTTCATTGCGGCCAGCAGGGCGACGTCGGCAGCTGTCAGCAGGCGGGGCGCAGAGACGGTCTCGCCATCGGTGAAATCGCCGCCGCGGGGGCGGATGTTGTGGTTGCTGCCAGGCTCACCGGTAATGGTGATGAGGTTGCCGGTACGGGTGACATCCTCTTGAATCACAACAAAACTTGCGCCTTCGGGCACCGGGGCGCCGGTAAAGATGCGCACCGCCTGGCCCGCGCCAACGCGGCCATCAAAGGCGTGGCCGGCAGCGGCCTCGCCAATGACTTTGAACATGGCGTGCATCTCAACCTCAGCCGCGTTGACGGCATAGCCGTCCATGGCGGAGGCGGAGAACGGCGGCTGGTCGCGGCGCGCCTGCATGTCTTCTGCCAGCACCCGGCCTGCGGCCTCAGCCAGGGGAACCTCTTCGGTCTCAAGCTTGGAAACAAGCGCCAGAAGATGCGCGCGGGCCTCGCTGACAGAGATCATTTATGCCTCGTACCTGCCTGATTTTCCGCCATCTTTCAGCGTGACGCGAATGCCGCCGATCTGCATCGCCTTGTCTGCCGCCTTGGCCATGTCATAGACGGTGAGCGCGGCGGTGGAGACGGCGGTGAGCGCCTCCATCTCGACCCCGGTCTGGCCGGTTGTCTTGACGGTGGCTTCGATCCGGACGCCAGGAAGGTCCGGGTCCAGCGTCAGTTCCACCGCGACCTTGGTCACCGGCAGCGGATGGCAAAGCGGGATCAGGTCCGGCGTTTTCTTGGCACTCATGATGCCGGCCAGACGGGCCACCGACAGAACATCGCCCTTTTTGGCGCGGCCTTCGGAAATGATTTCAAAGGTTTCCGGCGCCATGGTGATGTGGCCCTCGGCGGTGGCGATGCGCGAAGTCACTGCCTTGTCCGAGACGTCGACCATATGGGCGTCGCCCTTGGTGTCGAAATGGGTGAGGCTCATCGGCTGCCTCCTTTACATCATGCCGGGGGTCAGCGGATTGGCGAGCAGCGCGCGGGTCGCCGCGGCGACGTCGTCCTGGCGCATCAGGCTTTCGCCGATCAGGAATGTCCGGGCGCCATAGCGGGCCATGTCGGCCAGATCCTCGGGCGTGGACAGGCCGCTCTCGCAGACGATGGTGCGGTCAGCCGGAACCATACGCGACAGTTCGCGGGTGGTGTCCAGCGTGGTCTCAAACGTTTTGAGATTGCGGTTGTTGATGCCCATCAGCGGCGATTTCAGGTTGCAGGCGCGCTCCAGCTCTTCGGCGTCATGCACCTCCAAGAGCACATCCATGCCCCAGTCAAAGGCGCATTCCTCCAGCTCCTGCGCCTGGTCGTCGGAGACGGAGGCCAGGATGATCAGGATGCAGTCAGCCCCCAGAGCACGCGCCTCGGCCACCTGGTAGGTGTCGTACATGAAATCCTTGCGCAGCGCGGGCAGGGAGCAGGCGTTACGGGCCTGGGTCAGGAATTCCTTGGCGCCCTGAAAACTGGGTGTGTCGGTTAGCACCGACAGGCAGGCGGCGCCGCCGTCCTGGTAAGCCTTGGCCAGTTCCGCGGGTTCAAAATCGGGGCGGATCAGGCCCTTGGAGGGGCTGGCTTTCTTGATCTCTGCGATCAGCCCGTAGCCTTCGCGGTTGGCCTGCATCAGGCTTTGGGCAAAGCCGCGCACCGCGGAGGCTTCGCGCGCTTCGGCCTCGACCGCTTCCAGCGGTTTGGCGGCCTTGTCGGCGGCCACTTCCTCGAGCTTGTAGGCCTTGATCTTGTCCAGCACGTTTTGGGTCATACCAGCGCCTCCGTTCATGCGTTCCAGTCTATGCCGGCTTCACCGCGGGCGGCGAGCCAATTGTTCACTTTTGAGAAGGGCCGGGACCCAAAGAAGCCGCGCCGCGCCGACAGGGGCGAAGGATGGGCGGTTTTCAAGATCAGGTGATCGCCCGGTTTAATATGTTTTTCAAGCTTTTGCGCCGCATTGCCCCAGAGAATGTATGCGGTGGGGCGTTCAGACGTCAGCTCCAGCACCTGATGGACCAGATGGTGCCAGCCGAGGTGTTTGTGGCCGTTTGCCTCGCCCGCAGGAACAGACAGGGCGGTGTTCAGCAAGAGCACCCCCTGGCGGGCCCAGCCGCGCAGGTCGCCGTTCGGGCGAGAGACACCAAGATCCGCCTCCAGCTCCTTGTAAATATTGGATAAGGAGCGGGGAAGCGGGCGCACGTCCGGTTCTGCCGAGAAGGCGAGACCATGGGCATGGCCGGGCGTCGGATAGGGGTCCTGGCCCAGGATCACCACGCGGGTGGCCTCCGGCTGGGTCAGCTCCAGCGCGGCAAACCGCTGAGGGGCCGGCGGCTGGATGTCGCGCGGGTCCTCTTTCAGCGCGGCGGCGATCCCGGGCCAGTGATCCGTGAAAAACGGCAGGCCGGCCCAGCGGCCCAGCCCTGGAGGCAGATCTGTCATGCGGCTGAGGTGATGCGGGCCAGGGCCTCGACCTTGGCTTTGGCGGCACCGCTGTCGATGGATTCGGCGGCACGTGCGACACCTTCCCTGAGATCAGCAGCCTTGCCGGCCACAACCAGCGCCGCTGCCGCGTTCAAAAGCACCGCGTCCCGGTAGGCCGAGGGCGTGCCCTGAAGCAGCACGCGGAAGGCCATTGCGTTTTCCTCGGGGGTGCCGCCGACGATCTTGTCGAAGGAATGCACCGGCAGCCCCGCGTCCTCGGGGTGGAGTTCCACGTCGCGGATGCTGCCGTCTTCCTCAAGCGCGGAAACCCAGCTGATGCCTGTAATGGTCAGCTCATCCGTGCCGTCGGAGCCGTGCACCAGCCAGGCGCGCTCAGAGCCCAAGGTTTTAAGCGTTTCCGCCATCGGGCGGATCATCTCGCGGCGGAAGGCGCCGGTCAGCTGGCGTTTGACGCCGGCCGGGTTGGTAAGCGGGCCGAGAATATTGAAGATGGTGCGGGTGCCCAGCTCAGCCCGGGTGGGCATCACATGCGCCACTGCCGGGTGATGCATGGGCGCCATCATGAAACCGATCCCGGCCTCATTGATCGCCTTTTCAACCACTTGCGGGCCGACCATCACGTTAATTCCCATCTGGGACTGCATGTCGGCGGTGCCGGATTTGGAGCTGAGGTTGCGGTTGCCGTGCTTCGCCACCACAACGCCTGCGCCTGCAACCACAAAGGCAGTCGCGGTGGAGATGTTGAGGGTGTTCTTGCCATCGCCGCCGGTGCCGACGATGTCCATCGCGCCTGCCGGCGCCTTCACCGGGTTGCACTTGGCGCGCATTACCGCGGCGGCGGCAGCGTATTCATCGACGCTTTCGCCGCGGGTGCGCATCGCCATCAGCAGGCCGCCCATCTGGCTGGGCGTTGCCTCGCCCTCGAACAGCAGGGTAAAGGCGGTCTCGGCCTCCTCGCGGGTCAGGGCGCGCTCGGCAGCAGCCCCGATGAGCGGTTTCAGGCGGTCACTCATGCGGGCACCTTCATGACATCGAGGAAGTTCTTCAGCAGCGCGTGGCCGTGCTCGGAGGCGATGGATTCGGGGTGGAATTGCACCCCGTGAATCGGCAGTTCCTTGTGCTGCAGGCCCATGATGGTGCCGTCTTCCAGCTCTGCGGTGATCTCCAGGCAATCCGGCAGGCTGTCGCGCTCCACCACCAGGGAGTGATAGCGCGTCGCTTCAAAAGGCGACGGCAAGCCTTTGAAAACACCGGTGTCCTTGTGGTGCATCTTGCCCATCTTGCCGTGCACGATTTCGTGGCAGCGCACCACCTTGCCGCCGAAGGCCTGACCGATGGTCTGGTGGCCGAGGCAAACACCCAGCAGCGGTGTGCCGGTTTCGGCCGCCGCTTCGGTCAGTGCCAGGCAGATGCCCGCCTGATCCGGGTCGCAAGGGCCCGGCGACAGCAGGATGCCTGCGGGCCTCATCGCCATCGCTTCCTGCACATTGATGGCGTCGTTGCGGTGCACTTCCATTTCCGCGCCCAGCTCGCCCAGATAATGGACGAGGTTGTAGGTAAAGGAATCGTAGTTGTCGATCAGCAGCAGCATCGTAGCGGGCTCTTTTAAGGGTGGCGGGCCGGGGGCGCGCCGCAGTATAGTGGTCGGAACATACATGTTCAGGGATACGGGGCAGCGTCAAGGGCAGGAAAGGCGAATGCGGGTGAGGGCCGGTAACAGGTTCCCTCCAGGCAGGCCGGAATGGCGCAGCACGGAAATACGGATTGAGAGGCGAAACAGGCATGCGTGGATTTCTGGGCGGCGTGAGTGTGGGAGCTTTGCTGGCCGCAGGCGGGCTGGCGATGTTGTCTTTGTCGGTGCCGCTGCCGGTCAGCGGGCCGGAAGACCAGCCGGGCGAAGATCCGGTCGCGGCTGTGCCGCAGCCTGCGGAACAGCCGCCTGCGGAAGATACCGCCGGTGCCGTGCCGGATCCGGTTCTGCACGAGCCTGGCGATGCACCGCAAATGCCGGATGGCGGCAGTGAGACTGCCGAAGTCCCCGGCAACGGCCAGGGGCGCGACGCCGATCTGGTTGAAGCGCAGCCCGCGGGACCGGCCGCAACCGGCGCCAGCGACGACCTGAGCGCCTTGGCCGGAGCGGACACCGCGCCCGCAGGCAAACCCGAGGTCGGCCTTGCTGCCTCTGCGGTGGAGGGCAGCAGCCCTGCACCTGCGGCGGCACCGGGACTGGAACACGCCGGCCCTGAAGGCCAGCCGCAGGCGGCCCAGCCGGCGGCACCGCCGCCGCCCGGCAGCGAGGCCGCTGTGATAGCGGCAACGGACCCGGCGCCGGAGCCCGAACAGCCGGCAGAAAGGGAAGAGACGGCTGCCGCCGCTGCGCCTCAGGAAACTGCACCTCTGCCGCCGGTTCAGCAGTCTCCCGGCACTCAGGCAACGGCATCGGTATCGGCACCGGATATCGGCGCGGCGCCGCAGGCGACCACGCTGCCGGTGATCGGTGCGGCGCCGCCCGTGCCAGACGCCAGCGCCGATGATGACGCTGTGCCGGCAGAGGAAGCGCCAGACACAGAAGCGCCGCAGCAGGAGGCACTGGCGCCGCGGATCGGCACGCCGGTGGTTCCGCTGACCGAGCGGGACGAGGCGCAGGAGATTGCGCTGGCCGGATCGCAGCCGCTGGACACGCAGCCGTTTGTGGCGTTCTCCGAACCTTTCTATAACCCGGAAGACCGGCCGCTGATGTCGATCGTGCTGATTGATGACGCCGGTGCCGTGGGCGCCGAGGCACTGGCGGAGTTCCCCTATCCCTTGAGCTTTGCCATCGACCCTGACGATCCGGATGCCGCGGCGAAGATGGCGGCGCGCCGGGCGGCCGGGTTTGAGGTGCTGATGCTGGCGGACCTGCCGCGCGCTGCCACGCCGCAGGACGCGGAGACGGCGCTGGAAGTCTGGCGCAGCAGGCTGCCGGAGGCGGTTGCCATTCTCGAAGGAGTGGAAACCGGGGTGCAGGGCAACCGGCCGCTGGCGGACCAGGTGGCGGCAATGGCGGCCTCGGCCGGCTATGGCCTGGTGACGCAGAACAGCGGCCTGAACACGGTGCAGAAACTGGCGCTGCGCGATGGCGTGCCCGCCGGCGTGGTGTTCCGCGATTTTGACGGCGCTGGCCAAAACCCCAGAGCGATCCGGCGGTTTCTGGATCAGGCCGCGTTCCGGGCCGGGCAGGAGGGCGCGGTGATCATGCTGGGCCGGCTGCGGCCTGACACGATCTCGGCGCTGCTGATCTGGGGCCTGCAGGACCGGGCTGCCCGGGTGGCGCTGGCGCCTGTCTCGGCGAGCCTGGAGGCACAGCTGCCTTCAAAAGGAAACGGCGCCCCCTGAGCGGGCGCCGTCGGCTCCAAGAGGAGTATTTCCGGAAAGATGAAGCGGCGCGAGGGCCTTTGGGGCGGCGTTACCGGTTGCCGCTGCCGGTGAAGCGGGCGGCATCAGCCGCGGCGCGGCGGATGGCGTTGGATTTATGGACCGTCTCCATATATTCCGCCTCCGGGTCGCTGTCATAGACCACACCGCCGCCGGCCTGGATATAGAGGTTCTGATCCTTGACGATGGCGGTGCGCAGCGCAATGCACATGTCCATGTCGCCGCCTGCGGAGAAATAGCCGACGCCGCCGCCGTAGATGCCGCGTTTTTCCGGTTCCAGCTCGTCGATGATTTCCATCGCGCGCACTTTGGGCGCGCCGGAGACGGTGCCTGCGGGCATGCCGGCAAAGAAGGCATCCAGCGCGTCCTTGTCCTCTGCCAGCTCGCCCACGACGTTGGAGACGATGTGCATCACGTGGCTGTAGCGTTCGATGATGAACTTTTCAGTCGGACGCACGGTGCCGATCTTGGACACCCGGCCGGTGTCGTTGCGGCCCAGGTCCAAGAGCATCAGGTGCTCCGCCAGTTCTTTCTTATCGGCCAGCAGATCGGCCTCGAGCGCCTTGTCCTCTTCAGGCGTGGCGCCGCGCGGGCGTGTGCCTGCGATGGGGCGGATGGTGACCTCCTGCCCGAAGACGCGGACCAGAATTTCAGGAGAGGCGCCCACCACCTGGAAGCCGCCGAAGTTGAAGTAGAACATGAAGGGTGACGGGTTGGTGCGCCGCAGCGAGCGGTAGAGCGCGAAGGGCGGCTGGCGGAAGTCCTGGGTCCAGCGCTGCGCCGGCACCACCTGGAAGATATCGCCTGCGCGGATGTAGTCCTTGGCCTTCTCCACCGCAGCCATATAGCCTTCCTTGGTGAAGTTCGACACCGGCGGCGCGGCCTCGTGCGCGTCACCCAGGTCACGGCTTTCGGCGGGCATGGCGCGTTCCAGATCGCGCACCGCGTCCATCACCCGTTCCGCCGCCTGGGCATAGGCCGCCTTGGCGGTCTGACCGTCGCTGGACCAGACCGGAGAGACCACGGTGACCTCGCCCTTGACCCCGTCCAGCACGGCGATGACCGAGGGACGCAGCATCAGCGCGTCGGGCAGGCCCAGCGGATCCGGGTTCACGTCCGGCAGATGCTCCACCAGCCGGATCATGTCATAGCCGAGGTAGCCGAAGAGGCCGGCCGCGGCCTGGGGCAGATCGTCGGGCAGGTCAATTTTGCTTTCGGCAATCAGCGCCCGCAGGTTGTCCATCGGGTTGCCGTCCTGCGGGGTGAAGTCATCCGCATCAAACCGCGCCGAGCGGTTCAGGGCCGACTGCTCCCCATGGCAGCGCCAGACCAGATCCGGTTTCATGCCGATGATCGAGTATCGCCCGCGCACCTCGCCGCCGGTCACCGATTCCAGCATGAAGGCGTCCTTCTGGGCGCCGGTCAGCTTGAGCATCAGCGACACCGGCGTGTCGAGGTCGGCGGCAAGGCGGGTGTAGACGACCTGGTTTTCGCCGCGCTCATAGGCCTTGGCGAAAGTGTCGAAATCGGGGGTCAGGGCCATGGGTGCTTGCCTTGGTTACTGGAAGTTCGCTTGCGCTGCATTCAGCGCCTGCTGGTCGACACGGGGTTCGGCGCGGGCCTGGGCGTCCTGCACATAGGCCTGGAACAGCTCCTCGGCCAGGGATTGGTCCAGCTGCGCCTGCAGCGCCTGGGTGAGCAGGGTCATGTCGTCGCTCTGCTCCGGCGGCAGAATGGCATCTAGACGCACCACAACAGCCGAGTCCGCGTCCTGCACCAGGCGGAAATCGCCGACCTCCATGCCGAATACACTGGTGACCAGCTCGGCCGGCACGGTGTCGATATAGGCGGTGCGGGTGAGGCCGGTTTCGGTTTTGACCTCGGCGTCTTCCGCAAAGCTGCCTGCCTGTTCAGCCTGCGCCAGCAAGTCCTCGCCCTGATCCTTCAGCGCCTTGGCCAGACGGTCCTGCTGCCAGGCGGCCAGGACCTTCTCCTTGGCCCCAGCAAAGGGTTCCGGGCGTTCCGGCAGAACCTCATCCAGCCGCAGGGCAAACAGGCTGCCGTCGGTCAGGAAGTCCACGGCCGGAAAATCCTCAGCCGTGACAGCGGCGGCGGCAGCGCGGAAGCCTTCATAGGCGGCAATGCCGTCGCTGGCCTCTTCGGTCCACTTGATCTGGACAAGCTCCAGGCCGTTCTCGGTGGCCAGCTCCTCAAGGGTGGCGCCGCCTGCCAGCATGTCGTCAATGTCTTCGGCCTGCGACTCGACAAGGCGGCGGGCGCGGCCGGCGGCGAGCTCTTCGCGCAGTTCCGGCTCAGCTTGTTCAAAGGTGGTGATCTGTGCTTCGAGGCGGCCATTCACGCGGTAGAGCGCCGGGCCGAGATCGGAGGGCAGGGGGCCGGCCACGGTGCCGACCTCAGCAGCGAAAACATCAGTGCCGGCTGCGCCGAGATCACCCATGGTGACGTCACCCATATCGACATCCGGCAGCGTCAGGCCGCGGGACTCGACCAGGCTTTCAAAGGTGGCACCGCCGGTTTCCAGCTGTGCCTTGGCGCTGGCGGCGGCTTCCTTATCGGCAAAAACCAGGCGCTCCACCAAGCGGCGTTCGGGCACCTGGTACTGGTCGGCGCGGTCCTCGAACAGCTGCTGCAGCGCGGTTTCGTCTACCTCGACCTCATCCAGCAGCATGGCGGGGCGCAGCGCTGCATATGTGATGACCTTGGTTTCCGGCAGCATGAACTGGTCCTGGCGGGCCTCGTAAAAGGCTTTCAGTTCCTCATCAGAAGGAACCTCGGCCGTCAGGGCGATGCCGGCCGCATCGAGCTGCACGTAAGAGAAGCTGCGGCGCGCGCCGATGAAATCAGTCAAGGTCCGGGTCAGGGTTTCGGGCATTTTGGTACCGGACAGAATAGCGTTCTGCACCATCGTGCGGGCAGCCTCGCGGCGCAGGTCCTCTTCGAATTCCTTCTCGGTCAGGCCGGCGTTGCGCAGGGCAAAGCGGTAGGCGTCACGGTCGAAGCCGCCATCCACTCCCTGAAACGCATCAATGGCCGACAGTTCCTTGATCAGGTTCTCATCGCCGATCGACAGGCCCAGCTGTCTGGATTCGTGGTCCAGCGCCGCCAGGGAGATCAGCCGCCCCAGAACCATCCGGTCCATGCCAAAGGCGGTCATCTGCGCCATGGTCACCGCCTGCCCGGTCTGTGCCTGCAGGGCGCGCTGTTCGCGCTGCAGCTCGCGCACATAGTTGCCGATGCTGACCTCTTCGTCGCCGACCTGGGCAACGGAGGAGGAGGAGCTGGTGAAATTCACCGCGCCAAATCCGGCAAGGCCGACGATCAGCATCCCCATCAGGATCCAGACAAAGGTTTTGGATAGCTTTTTCATGCCTGCGGCCATGATGCCCTCTTTATTGTTCTGCTGCGCAAGGGATTGCCTGGCAGCGGGAAATGCCGCTGACTGAATACGCGGCTGCCCGCAGAGGGGCAAGACGGTTGCGGATCAAACTGCCGGATGATCAGGGTTCAAAACGCGCAAGGCGGTCAAACAGCGTTCGGATGCCCGCCCGGTCGGCATTGGCAAAGGCGATGCGGAACTGGCGGGCGCCGTCCGGGTCGCCTGCGGGCATGAACATGGACCCCGGCAGCATCAGGATTGAAGCTTCGGCCACCAGCCGTTTAGCGATCTCCTCTGACGGGGCGTCGAAGGGGTGCTCGGCATAGGCGAAATAGGCGCCGCATCCGAGCAGTTTCCAGCCCTTGTCTGCCAGCACCGGGAAGCCGTCTTCGATCGCGGCGCGGCGGCTCAGGATCTCCTCGCGTTCACCCGCGAGCCAGTCCTGCAGGTGTTCGATCCCCCAAAGCGCGCCGGCCTGGCCCAGCTGCGAGGGGCAGATTGTGACGGTGTCGAGAAACTTCTCCATTTCGAACATCCGGTCCTCAGACGCCGCGATGGCGCCGACCCGGTGGCCGGTCAGCCGGTAGGCCTTGGAGAAGGAGTAAAGATGGATCAGCGTGCGGTCCCAGTCCGGCACCTGGAACAGCCCGTGCGGCGCGCCCTCGCGGCTGTCGAAATCGCGGTAGGTTTCATCCACGATCAGCGCCAGGCCGCGGTCGCGGGCCAGGCGGAAGAAGGCCTGCACCAGGCCATCGGGGTATTCGACGCCGCAGGGGTTGTTGGGGGTCACCAGCACGATAGCGCGGGTGCGGTCCGTGATCAGCGCTTCGGCCGCCGCGAGGTCCGGCAGCATGCCTTCGCCAACATGCAGCGGCACCGCGGTGACGCCCGCCATGTCCAGCCACATTTTATGGTTGAAGTACCAAGGGACCGGAAGGATCACCTCATCCCCTTCACCGCAAAGCGCGGCGATGGCGGCGGCAAAAGCCTGGTTGCAGCCGGAGGTGATGGCGACCTGCTCCGGGCGCACATCCGCCTGGTAGTGGCCTGAGATCTGCCGCGCCAGCGCCCGGCGCAGCGGCTCATTGCCCAGCACCGGGCCGTAAAGATGGGCAGAAACGTCGTTCAGCGCGGCATCGGCCAGCGCCTGGCGCAGCCCCTCGGGCGGGGCCTCGGCCGGGGCGGCCTGGCTCACGTTCAAGAGCGGGCGGTCCGGCGGAAACGCGGCCCCCGCCACCCAGCGGCGCGATTCGACGATGGGCGAGACAAAGGTGGCTTGGGTACGGGGCAGGGGCATGAGCGGCTCCGGGCTGCGGCTGAGGTGGCGGGCGCACCGGACCGGGCGCCGGCCTATGTCTGGCACGGCGGCATAGACAGCTCAAGCGGTAACGGGCGGCCCGGGTCCGGCCAAAGAAAAAGGCGCGCTGTCACGCGCGCCTTTCCGATCTTGCTGCCGGGTCCGGGTCAGTCCTTGCCGCGGTAGGGCTCCACATATTGCAGGGCCATGTCCCAGGGGAAGAAAATCCAGGTGTCCTGGCTCACCTCGGTGATGAAGGTGTCCACCATCGGCCGGCCTTTGGGCTTGGCATAGACGGTGGCGAAATGCGCCTTGGGATACATTTCGCGCACTAGTTCCAGGGTTTTACCGCTGTCGACCAGGTCGTCAATGATCAGCACGCCCTCGCCGTCGCCCATCAGATCGGCATCGGGCGCTTTCAGCACCTCGGCCTCGCCCTGGGCCTGGTGGTGGTAGGACCGGACGGAGATGGTGTCGACGGTGCGGATATCCAGCTCGCGGCTGACGATCATGGCCGGCGCCATGCCGCCGCGGGTGATCGCCACCACAGCACGCCAGGTGCCGTTGCCGGGGCCTTGCCCGTCCAGGCGCCAGGCCAGCGCGCGGCTGTCGCGGTGGATCTGGTCCCAGCTGATGTGAAAGCCTTTTTCGTGCGGCAAACGGTCAGTCATATTTCTTGCTCCCCGCGAGATCGCGTCAGCTTGCCGGCGCCCGGCAGCAGCCCGGGCCCGGTATACGTTTTTACTTCGAAATGTCCGGTGCATCCACCGCCTTCATGCCCACCACGTGGTAGCCGGCATCGACATGCAGGTTCTCGCCGGTCACGCCGGAGCTGAGGTCGGAGAGCAGGTAAAGCGCCGAGTTGCCGACATCGCCGATGGTCACATTGCGGCGCAGCGGCGAGTTGTATTCGTTCCACTTCATGATGTAGCGGAAATCGCCGATGCCGGAAGCGGCCAGCGTCTTGATCGGCCCGGCGGAGATCGCGTTGACGCGGATGCCGTCCTTGCCCAGATCCTCGGCCAGGTATTTGACGGAGGCCTCCAGCGCGGCCTTGGCGACACCCATCACGTTATAATGGGGCATCACCTGCTCAGCGCCGTAATAGGTGAGGGTCAGCAGCGAGCCGCCTTCGCCCATCAGTTTTTCGGCGCGTTTTGCAACCGCCGTGAAGGAAAAGACCGAGATGTCCATGGTCATCTGGAAATTGCTGCGGCTGGTATCGACATAGCGGCCGCGCAGTTCGTTCTTGTCGGAAAAGCCGATGGCGTGAACAACAAAGTCCAGCTTGCCCCATTTGGCCTCCAGCTCGGCGAACAAACCGTCGATCGAGGCCTCGTCCGAGACGTCGCACGGCAGGACGATATCGCTGCCCAGCTGTTCGGCCAGCGGGCCGACCCGCTTTTTCAGCGCCTCGCCCTGATAGGAAAAGGCAAGCTCGGCGCCGGCATCGGCGCAGGCCTTGGCAATCCCCCAAGCAATGGATTTGTCGTTGGCCAGGCCCATGATGAGGCCGCGCTTACCGGCCATCAGTTGACTAGACATGCAGGTTCTCCGCCTGTGATCTGTGAATTAGACGGTGTTTAGTATGCCGCGCGGGCCGCTTCAAGAGTGCACGCCCTTGCCGATGGCCGGGAAGCTGCATAGGTTGCAGTGAAACCCCATGATGAGGTGCATGAATGTCCGACCGTTCCGGTATTTTCGCGGGCGAGGATCCGTTTGCCATTGCCCGCGCCTGGCTGGCTGAGGCGGAGCAAGCCGAACCGAATGATCCCAATGCCATCGCGCTGGCAACTGTGGATGAAACGGGGCTGCCGAACAGCCGGATGGTGCTGCTGAAGGAAATTGAGGACAGCGCGTTTGTGTTCTATACCAATTACGAAAGCGCAAAGGCGCAAGAACTGGATCAGGCCGGCAAGGCTGCATTTGTGATGCACTGGAAATCCTTGCGCCGCCAGATCCGCGTGCGCGGCAGCATCACCCGCGAAGACGGGCCGCAGGCCGACGAATATTACAGGTCCCGCTCGCTCAAAAGCCGGCTGGGTGCCTGGGCCTCGAAGCAGTCGCAGCCGCTGGAAAGCCGCGGCGCGCTGATGGCGGAGGTGGCGAAAGTGACGGCCGCAAAAGGCCCGAACCCGCCGCGGCCGCCGTTTTGGGGCGGTTACCGGCTGACGCCGGTGGAGATCGAATTCTGGGCTGACGGCGCATTCCGGCTGCATGACCGGTTCCGCTGGCGCCGCAAAGAGGGCACCGCAGAATGGGAAATTCTGCGGCTGAACCCGTGACGGAAATGGTTAAGGTTTACCTAGGGTCAATAGCAGTTTCATGACAATTTCCAGACTTTTTAGCTTGAAATCCAAGGTCAGAATCGCGCATCAGAGCTTCATCAAAAATAAGAAAACGCGGTGGGTGATTTAAGTGGCAGAAGATCTCAGCAGCTTGCAGCAGGTCCAGGGGCTGGTGAAGTGGTTCGACCCGGCCAAAGGGTACGGCTTTGTCGTATCTGACGAGGGCGGCCCGGACATTCTTCTCCACGTTAATGTGCTGCGTAATTTCGGCCAAAGCTCTGTTGCGGACGGGGCCCGGATCGAGATTGTGACGCATCAGACCGACCGCGGTGTGCAGGCGGTGGAAGTGCTGTCGATCATGCCGCCGGAACGCGACGACACCCCGGTGCTGAGCGATTTTGCCGAGCTGGACATGGACAGCCTGCAGAGCGAGCCGCTGGAGCCGGCGCGGGTCAAATGGTTCGACAAGGGCAAGGGGTTCGGCTTTGTCAATGTCTTTGGCCGCGGCGAGGATGTTTTCCTGCACGTAGAGGTTCTGCGCCAGTCCGGGCTTGCCGACCTGCAGCCCGGCGAAGCGCTGGCGATGCGGGTGATCGACGGCAAACGCGGCCGCATGGCGGTGGAAGTGCTGGCCTGGGAAGCCGCGCTGATGTCCGGCGGCACGGACTGATACAATGGAACGGCGCCTGGTTCCGCTGAGCTGGTGCGCCGCCTTGACCTTTTGGGCCGCCCCGGCCCTGGCAGCGGACTGCGCGCCGGACCGGGTCGACCTGCGCGGTGCCTGGGGGCAGGCCGCATTTGAGGTGGAAATCGCCGACAGCGAAGCAGAACGGGCGCAGGGCCTTATGTTCCGCGAGGAGCTGCCGCGCGGGGCAGGGATGCTGTTTGTGTACGATCAGCCCCAGCCGGCCGCCTTCTGGATGAAAAACACACTTATCCCCTTGGACATCATATTCCTGGATGAGCTGGGCCGGGTGACATCGGTTCACGAAAACGCTGTGCCTGGGGATCTGACCCCGATCCCCGGCGGCAACCGGGTGTTTGCGGTGCTGGAAATAAACGGCGGGCTGGCCCGCCGTTACGGCATTTCGGCGGGCACTCAGATGCGGCACCAAATTTTTTCGCGCAGTGGCGCAGTTTGGCCCTGTTAGGGGTTTTCAAATCCATCCGCCGGAGATAGGAAGGCGCACGGTCCGGGGCGTGGCGCAGTCTGGTAGCGCACCTGTTTTGGGTACAGGGGGTCGTGAGTTCGAATCTCGCCGCCCCGACCACTCCACTCTCATAACTCGCGGTGGCTCTTTGCTGATCAGGCACTGCTGCGAGAATCGTTTCTCGCATTGCGCGAGCGATTTTCCATTGATGCAATCTATGGTGTTAATGCTTTCTTAACACTCTGTTAAGGCTTCTTTAATGACTTGTCGCGGAGGCGCATCAAAAGGTTAATTGCGGCGCAGGTGCCGCTGGGGTAGCGGCGTTACCGCACGGTAATCCAACCGTTAACGCCCTTCGGCGTTTCCATCCCCGCATATGTTGACGGAATCCTGTCACAGCCCGGCATTCCCGGGTGCCAGGTTTCGCTTTCAAGTCGGCAAGTCACTCGCCTGACAATAGAAATTCGGGGTCCTCCAAAGACCGCCTGACGCAGCAGAAACAGAGACGGCCTGTGGATGAATCGAAGCGGTTCGCCGGACCCTGCAAACCGCAGAAAGCGTCAACAGCAAAGATCCTTTCCAAGACGTAAATTTTACGTTGACCCCTTGTGTCAGAATACGCCAAATTGTGTTCACCGGTTGTGGTGGCACTAAATCTGGTGGGTTTCAGAGCCGCAGCAACAACGCTGAAAAACAGCACACAGTCCTGGGAGAATGGCCGGCGAGGGCCTCGGGTGCGCCAAATGCGGCGGACGCAGGATTGTTCGTGTGTTCTGCAGCCGGGGCTGGATGGTGCGGGGGCACCGCGACACATGAACGACGAGTGCTTGAGAAGGGGCAAAGCATGAAGATCGAACGGAAATTCACCAAACCCGGACAGGATGCCTATGCCGATCTGGCCTTTGTCTCGGCCACGTCGGAAATCCGCAACCCGGACGGGACCATCGTTTTCCGTCTCGACAACATCGAAATCCCCGCGTCCTGGAGCCAGGTGGCCAGCGACGTCATCGCGCAAAAGTACTTCCGCAAGGCCGGCGTGCCGTCCCGCCTGAAGAAGGTCCGCGAAAAGGGCGTGCCGGAATTCCTGTGGCGTTCGGTCCCGGAAAAGGGCGCGGAGCTGGGCGGTGAATCCTCCTCCAAGCAGGTGTTCGACCGTTTGGCGGGCGCCTGGGCCTATTGGGGCTGGAAGGGCGGCTATTTCTCCTCCGAGGAGGACGCGCGCGCCTATTACGACGAGATGCGCTATATGCTGGCGACCCAGCGCTCGGCGCCGAACTCGCCCCAGTGGTTCAACACCGGCCTGCACTGGGCCTATGGCATCGACGGCCCGGCGCAGGGCCATCACTATGTCGATTACAAGACCGGCAAGCTGACCAAATCGGACAGCGCTTATGAGCACCCGCAGCCGCATGCCTGCTTCATCCAGTCTGTCTCGGACGATCTGGTCAAGGACGGCGGCATCATGGATCTGTGGGTGCGCGAGGCGCGGCTGTTCAAATACGGCTCCGGCACCGGCACCAATTTCTCCCATCTGCGCGCCGAAGGCGAGCCGCTGTCGGGCGGCGGCAAATCCTCGGGCCTGATGGGTTTCCTCAAAATCGGCGACCGCGCGGCGGGCGCCATCAAATCAGGCGGCACAACCCGTCGGGCAGCAAAAATGGTGATCGTCGACGCCGATCACCCGGATATCGAAGACTTCATCCAGTGGAAGGTGATCGAAGAGCAGAAGGTTGCCTCGATCGTGGCCGGCTCCAAGATGCACGAAAAGATGCTGAACGGTCTTTTTGAGGCAATCCGCAGCTGGGACGGGGCAGAGGCTGACGCCTATGACCCGGCGGTCAACGGCGGGCTGAAATCGGCCATCCGCCAAGCCAAGAAGGTGGCGATCCCGGAAACCTACATCAAGCGGGTGCTGGATTACGCCAAGCAGGGCCACACCTCGATCGAGTTCCCGACCTATGACACCGACTGGGACTCTGAGGCCTACAGCTCTGTCTCCGGGCAGAACTCCAACAACTCGATCCGGGTGACCAACGCCTTCCTGCACGCGGTGGAAAAGGACGCCGACTGGCAGCTGATCAACCGCACCGACGGCAAGGTCGCCAAAACCGTCAAGGCCCGCGACCTGTGGGAGAAGGTCGGCCATGCGGCTTGGGCCTGCGCCGATCCGGGTATCCAGTTCCACGACACCGTAAACGAGTGGCATACCTGCCCGGAAGACGGTGAAATCCGCGGTTCAAACCCTTGTTCAGAATACATGTTCCTGGACGACACCGCCTGCAACCTGGCGTCGCTGAACCTGTTGAGCTTCCTGAAAGACGGGCTGTTCCAGGCGGATGATTTCATGCATTCCTGCCGCCTGTGGACGCTGACGCTGGAAATCTCGGTGATGATGGCGCAGTTCCCGTCCAAGGAAATCGCGCAGCGGTCCTATGACTTCCGCACCTTGGGCCTGGGCTACGCCAACATTGGCGGGCTGCTGATGAACATGGGCTACGGTTACGACTCGGATGAGGGCAGGGCGCTTTGCGGTGCGCTGACCGCGCTGATGACCGGTGTTGCCTATGCCACCTCGGCTGAGATTGCCTCGGAACTGGGTGCCTTCCCGGGCTATGCGAAAAACGCAGACCATATGCTGCGGGTGATCCGCAACCATCGCAACGCTGCAAAGGGCAACACCGAGGGTTATGAAGCACTGTCGGTCACGCCGGTGCCGCTGGACATCGCAAACTGCCCGGATGCGCTGCTGACCGATCTGGCCGCAAGCGCCTGGGACGAGGCGCTGGAGCTGGGTCAGAAGCACGGTTACCGCAACGCCCAGACCACGGTGATTGCACCGACCGGCACCATCGGCCTGGTGATGGACTGCGACACCACCGGGATCGAGCCG
The DNA here is from genome assembly GCF_054968485.1 of Leisingera sp. G5_S3_59_S7. Lineage (NCBI taxonomy): Bacteria > Pseudomonadati > Pseudomonadota > Alphaproteobacteria > Rhodobacterales > Roseobacteraceae > Leisingera > Leisingera sp. G5_S3_59_S7. The sequence goes on along the minus strand of NZ_JBQKUH010000001.1, from coordinate 193,437 downwards.
GACTTTGCCCTGGTGAAGTTCAAGAAGCTGGCGGGTGGCGGTTACTTCAAGATCATCAACCGCTCTGTGCCGTCGGCGCTGGAGGGGCTTGGCTACAGCTCTGCCCAGATTGAGGAGATTGTCTCCTATGCAGTGGGCCACGGCTCCATCGGCAATGCCCCGGGCATCAACCACACGTCGCTGGCCGGTCACGGCTTTGGCCCCAATGAGCTCGCCAAGGTGGACGCGGCGCTGGAATCGGCCTTTGACATCCGCTTTGTCTTCAACCAGTGGACCCTGGGCGAAGATTTCTGCACCGGCGTGCTGGGCATCCCGGCGCCCAAGCTGAACGATCCGACCTTCGACCTGCTGCGCCATCTGGGATTCACCAAGGCGGACATCGACGCGGCCAATGACCATGTCTGCGGCACCATGACCCTGGAAGGCGCGCCGCATCTGAAGGAAGAGCATTACGCCATCTTTGACTGCGCCAACCCGTGCGGCAAAAAAGGTAAGCGTTTCCTGAGTGTTGATAGCCACATTTACATGATGGCGGCAGCCCAGAGCTTTATCTCCGGTGCGATTTCCAAGACCATCAATATGCCGAATTCGGCCACCATCGAGGACTGCCAGAAGGCTTATGAGCTGAGCTGGAGCCTGGGGGTGAAGGCCAACGCACTGTACCGCGACGGCTCCAAGCTGAGCCAGCCGCTGGCGGCGGCACTGGTCGAGGATGACGACGACGCGGCGGAAATTCTTGAAAGCGGTTCGACCCAGGAAAAGGCCGCGGTTCTGGCGGAGAAGATCGTCGAGAAAGTTGTGGTCAAGGAGCTGGTCCGCAGCCACCGCGAGAAGATGCCGCAGCGCCGCAAGGGTTATACCCAGAAGGCGGTTGTCGGCGGCCACAAGGTGTACCTGCGCACCGGCGAGTATTCCGACGGCACCCTGGGCGAAATCTTCATCGACATGCACAAGGAAGGCGCGGGCTTCCGGGCAATGATGAACAACTTTGCCATCGCGGTGTCGGTCGGCCTGCAGTACGGCGTGCCGCTGGAGGAGTTTGTCGACGCCTTCACCTTCACCAAGTTCGAACCCGCAGGCATGGTCCAGGGCAACGACTCGATCAAGAACGCGACTTCAATCCTCGACTATGTGTTCCGCGAGCTGGCGGTATCGTATCTTGATCGCACAGACCTGGCGCATGTGAAGCCGGAAGGCGCGACCTTCGACGATCTGGGCCGCGGCGAAGAGGAAGGCGTCTCCAACGTCACGGAGCTGAGCGAAAGCGCCGCATCGCGGTCGCTGGAAGTGCTGAAGCAGATCTCCTCGACCGGCTATCTGCGCAAGCGGCTGCCGCAGGAACTGGTGGTGCTGCAGGGCGGCCAGACCGAGACCGGCACCGTGGGCACGGGAGCTGATCCGGTTGCCGCGCTGCAGTCACTGGTACCGGAGACCACGGACGCACCGGCGCAAACCACTGGCGGCATGGACGCACGCACCAAGGCAAAAATGCAAGGCTACGAGGGCGAAGCCTGCGGCGAATGCGGCAACTACACGCTGGTGCGCAACGGCACCTGTATGAAATGCAACACCTGCGGGGGCACCTCCGGCTGCAGCTGAGGACCTCTGCCTGCGGCGCCGGCATACCCCCGACGGCGCCGCAAACAAGTAACCGCAAGCAGGACGAACCTGCTGTGCACAGGATCAGGAACGGGTGCGCCCGTTCTGAACACCGGGATGGCCCAGGTAAGAAAATACTTTCGGGCAGTCAATGAAGGAGCCTGACCGGTGATAACTGGCTTCCTCTGTCGCAGAGGAAGCCATTTTCTTTGCCTGATGCAGAAGGCGGATTTGAGCCGTATCCGTGTCTTATAATCAGAATTATGTTAATTACGGATATGTCACGGGCAGCCAAGCGGCTTAATATATCACCCTAAGCCGTTGCAAGATCACTGTTTTAGCGGTCGAAGCAAGCCTTCCTGCGCAACGCTGGCAACGAGTTGGCCGTCCTCTGTATAAATGGCACCCCGGTTGAAACCGCGGCCGTTGCCGGTGAATGGCGCGTCCATGGTGTAAAGATGCCAGTTCTCAAAATGCACCGGCGCGTGGAACCACATGGCGTGGTCCAGGCTGGCGGTCATGGCGCCGGGCTTGTGAAATGTCAGCCCGTGCGGCCGCATCGACGACCCCAGCAGACCAAAGTCCGACGCATAGGCCATCAGGATATGCTGCAGTTCCGGTCCGGCGTCTTTGGCGGCCTCCATTCGGATCCACATATGGTTGACGTCACTGGTTTCTTCGGGCGCCAGCGGATCGCGCGGCGCAACCTCGCGGATCTCGAACGGCCGCGGCCGCGTGAACTCGCCGCGCTTGGCCGGATCTACCCGGAACGCATTGCGCAGCAGGATCTCGTGGCGCGGCTCCAAGCCCTCGGGCCCGGTAACCTCCGGCATCGGATGCTGGTGCTGCCAGCCGTCTTCCTGGGCATGGAATGACGCCGCCAGGTTCAGGATCTGCTTGCCGTTCTGCATCGCGACAACCCGGCGTGTCGTGAAGCTGCGGCCATCGCGGGCCGGATCGACCTCGTAAATGACCGGCCTGGATGGATCGCCCGGGCGGATGAAATACGCATGAAGCGAATGGCACAACCGCCCGGAAACAGACGCATAAGCCGCCGCCAGCGCCTGCGCGATCACCTGACCGCCGTAGATGCGCAACGGGGTTTCACCGCCGGACCCGGAGCCGCGGTAAAGATTGGTGTCCAATGTCTCCAGATCCAGCAGATCGAGAAGCACCTTGGCGGTATCGGTCATATGAAGCGCTTTCTATGGTCAGGTCTTTTACAGGCTCATCATCATACCCGGAAACGCAGCGCGGGGAAGTCACGCTGTCAGCGTGCCATGCACAAGCGCCTTAAGCTCCGGCCGCGACGGATACGAACTGGATGGCGCCAGTTGGGTCAGGAAGACCACTGACAGATCCTGTTTCCGGTCGATCCAGAAGAATGTCGAGGCAATGCCGCCCCAGCTGAAATCGCCGACCGATCCCGGGCAGCGCGCGCGGGCTGGATCCAGCACCACGGCACCACCGAGCCCGAAGCCCATGCCCTCCATCGGCTGTTCCGCAAAGCTTTGCGGACCCATCGAGGCAATCTCACCCGGAAGGTGGTTTTGCATCATGAAATCAGCGGTTTGCGGGCTGATAATAAAGCCGTCACCGCAGCGCCCGCGGCGCCGCAGCATCTCGGCGAACTTCATGTAGTCATCAAGCGTTCCGACCAGGCCGCCACCGCCGGACTGCAGTTCCGCCCGCTGAAACGGCGAGGACTGCCAGCTGTCGGTCAAACGCAAGCTTTCTGCGCCTGTTTCGGCTGAATTCAGCGCCATGGCATCGCCCGCCAGCGGTGTGTAGAGAGAGGCAAAGCGGTTCCCTGCCCCGGCCGGCACTTGAAATCCGGTTTCGTGCATGCCGAGCGGTGCAAAGATTTCCTCGGCAAAGAAGTCGCCCAGGGTCTTGCCGGAGACAGCTTCAATGACACGGCCCAGCACATCGGTGGCCACCGAGTATTCCCACCGGGTTCCGGGCTGGAACGCCAGCGGCAGCTTAGCCAGACGCGACACCATCGGGGCCAGGTTGCCCTGATCGGGTTTGAACAGCAGATCCGCGGCCTCCATCGCCTGCGGCAGAAGGCCGGGATTGAAGGAGTAACTCAGCCCGCTGGTATGGGTCAGAAGCTGTTGCAGCGTTGGAGCCGGGCATGGTTCTGTCTGGCTGATCGCGGAAGCTCCTTCAATCAAAGCCTGCATGTTGCTGAATTCCGGAAGAAAATCACTGACGGGCGCGTCCAGGTGAAACAGGCCCCGCTCCAGCAGGATCATCATCGCCAGCGATGTGACCGGCTTGGTCATCGAATAGAGCCGCACCAGCGTATCGCGGCTGAACGGCAGCTGTTCCTCTATGTTGCGCAGCCCGGCCGCGTGAAAGAACACCTCATCGCCGCCGCGGTTTATCAGCAGCGCGCTTCCGGGATATTTCCGTTCCTCCACATAGCGTTGCTGCCAGGTTTTGATCCTGCCGAGCCGGTCAGATTGCATTGCAGCTCTCCTAATTTGTGCTAGTTGCCGTCAGATCGCGCGCGACCGTTGGGCCCTTGTGGCCGCCCGGCCGGGTGAAAGTCGCGCAAGGAGGCATGCCTTGGCAAGAGGTGAAATGAAACAGCTCTATTGCCAGTAATCCGCGCAATCCTGACCGGGATCCGGGCAATTGTCCGGCGCGATGTTTTTCATATTCGCATCCTTTTGTGTATTCGCATTCCAAAGGAAATTGTCTTAGAAGTTCAAGAAGAAGGACAGCAAGGAATTACATCTGATGAAGAGTATTCTGGTTTTGAACGGCCCCAATTTGAACCTGCTCGGCACCCGGCAGCCTGAGGTCTACGGCTCTGTCACTTTGGCGATGGTGGAGCAGGACTGCAAAGCGCATGGCACAACGCTGGGCTTTGATGTTGAATGCCTGCAGTCCAACCACGAGGGCGCGCTGATTGACGCCATTCACGCCGCCAAGGGCAAGCACCAGGGGATCATCCTGAATGCCGGGGCCTACACCCATACCTCCATCGCGCTGATGGACGCCTTGATTTCCGTGGAAATCCCGGCAGTTGAGGTGCATCTTTCAAACATCCACGCCCGCGAGCCTTTCCGCCACACGTCCTATATCGCCAAGGCTGCGCTGGGTCAGATCTGCGGCTTCGGCGCCAAGGGGTACCTGCTGGCGCTGGATGCCTTGGCGGCACATCTGGCTGAGGCTGCACCATCATGAATTTAAAGGACTATCTCAATTTCCTGTGCGGCGCCCAAAGCACTGAGGAGCTGTGGTGCGAACATGTGAAGCAAATGTCCTCTTTCGGATTTGATCGGCTGATCTACGGGCACACCCGCTTCAGGACGGAGACGTCGCTGGGCGATCCCGAAGATTTTGTCATCCTGTCCAACCATCCGAACGAATACCTGAACGGGTTTCTGAAGGAGGGCCTGTACCTGTCGGCACCGATGCTTCGCTGGGCGCTGGAGAACGAAGGCGCCGGCAGCTGGCGCATTGTCGAGGACATGGCCGCCACCGGCTCGCTGACGCCAGAGGCCAGAAAGGTGCAGGAATTCAACCAGAAGCTGGACATGACGGCCGGGTATACGATCAGCTTTCATTCGGTGTCCAACAGGTACAAGGGCGCGATCTCCTTGGCGGCCAAACCGGGCATGTCCCAGGATGACGTGGACGCGCTCTGGGCGGAGTGCGGCGAGGACATCATTCTGATGAACAATGTGGCGCACTTGAAGATCCTCAGCCTGCCCTATGCCGCGCCAAACCGAAGCCTCACCAAGCGGCAGCGGGAAGTTCTGCAATGGGTCGGCGACGGCAAAACCACGCAGGATATTGCCCTGCTGATGGGGCTCACTCCCGCTACGATTGAAAAACACCTGCGGCTTGCACGGGAGTCCCTGGCGGTTGAGACCACGGCACAGGCCGTTCTGAAGGCCGCGCTGCACAATCAGATGTATGTCATTGACGCCTGAGAGGGCCGCCCAGACGTCTGAAATATTTTGGTTTTCCAGATCCACGCGGCCTGCCGCGCGGATTGGGGAATTGTCCGCTGCGCAAAGGCCAGACGCCCATTAGCGACCAAAAGTATGGAATTCAGTACTACCGTTATAGGGTAATTCACTGCATGTTGCACGTGTTCCGTGAGTGGTGGCTTTGGCCAAGGAACTTTGGGTAACGACCCCTTGCGATTTCAAGGCTCTCCTACCTGGTCGGGTATAGGCGCGTATTGGTCCGCGTCTATCCCGGATACCAGAGGGGCTCCATCCATCCCCATCAGTGGGGCCCCTCAACCTTCCCCCGCAATGTTCCCAGACTTTCAAGACCGCCTGCCCGGCCGCGTTCTGCGTGTGCCGCAGGCCGTGGACGTGTGACGGCACAAAAAAAACCGGCGGGTGGAAGTTTCCACCCGCCGGTCAATTCACAAACTGTCAGCGGTGCTGATCAGCCCTGAGCGGCCTTTGCCACTTCTGCTGCGAAGTCTTCTTTCTCGACTTCGATGCCTTCGCCGACTTCCACGCGGACAAAGCCGGTGATGGTGGCGCCAGCTTCCTTGGCAGCGGCTTCCACGGTCAGGTCCGGGTTCACCACGAACTGCTGGTTCAGCAGGGTCGATTCAGCCACGAATTTCTTCATGCGGCCTTCGATCATCTTCTCGATCACCTGCTCCGGCTTGCCGGATTCGCGGGCGATGTCCATCTGGACCTGCTTTTCCTTCTCGACCACGGACGCATCCAGCTCAGCTTCGGACAGCGCGGCCGGGTTCACGGCTGCGATGTGCATCGCAACCTGCTTGCCGATCGCTTCGTCGCCGCCGTTCATGGCAACCAGAACGCCGATCTTGCCCATGCCGGCGGTGGCCGCGTTGTGGACGTAGGAGACGACGGTCTCGCCTTCCAGCTTCTCCATGCGGCGCAGCGACATGTTCTCGCCGATGGTGGCGATTTTGTCGGTCAGGGTCGCTTCGACGGTCTTGCCGCCCAGGTCGGCTGCTTTCAGCTCTTCGACGCCGTCGGCGGTCAGAGCGGCCTTGGCGATGCCAGCGACCATTTCCTGGAATTCGCCGTTCTTGGCAACGAAGTCGGTTTCGGAGTTCACTTCAACCGCAACGCCTTTGCCGCCATCGACGACCACAGCGACCAGGCCTTCAGCAGCGGTACGGCCGGATTTCTTGGCGGCTTTCGCCAGGCCCTTGGTGCGCAGCCAGTCGACAGCGGCTTCCATGTCGCCGTTGTTTTCGACCAGTGCTTTCTTCGCGTCCATCATGCCTGCGCCGGTGGATTCGCGCAGTTCTTTCACCATTGCTGCAGTGATTGCCATGTTAGGCTCCCTCAATTCAAAAACGGATTTGGGGCAGGAGATACCCTGCCCCGCATGTCAATTCCGTGACAGGACGGATCAGGCTTCGGCGGCGGCTTCTTCAGCCACGGCTTCTTCAGCCGGTGCCTCTTCCAGCGCGCCCAGGTCAACGCCTGCTGCGCCCAGCTGAGCGGACATGCCGTCCAGCGCCGCGCGGGCAACCAGGTCGCAGTACAGCGAGATGGCGCGCGATGCGTCGTCGTTGCCCGGGATGATGAAGTCCACGCCGTCGGGCGAGCAGTTGGTGTCGACAACAGCCACAACCGGGATGCCCAGTTTCTTGGCTTCGGCGATGGCCAGCGCTTCTTTTTTCACGTCGATGACGAACAGCAGGTCCGGCACGCCGCCCATTTCGCGGATGCCGCCCAGGGAGGCCTGCAGCTTCTCCTGGTCGCGTTCCATGCCCAGACGCTCTTTCTTGGTCAGGCCTTCGGCGCCGGAGGACATCTTCTCGTCGATTTCCTTCAGGCGGTTGATCGACTGGGAAACGGTTTTCCAGTTGGTCAGGGTGCCGCCCAGCCAGCGGTGGTTCATGTAGTACTGAGCGGACTTCTCGGCTGCTTCGGCGATCGGGCCGGCTGCCTGGCGCTTGGTGCCGACAAACAGCACGCGGCCGCCTTTGGCGACGGTGTCACGGACAACCTGCAGCGCCTGGTCCAGCATCGGAACAGTCTGGGTCAGGTCCATGATGTGGATGCCGTTGCGCGCGCCGTAGATGAAGGGCGACATGCGCGGGTTCCAGCGCTGAGTCTGGTGACCGAAGTGAACGCCAGCTTCCAGCAGCTGACGCATGGTGAACTCGGGAAGAGCCATGCTATTCTTTCCTTTCCGGTTTCTATCCTCGGCGGGGGTTCAGAGCAGATGCTCCAACCGGGGGTCCGTCAGGGATGTCTCCCCTGACCAGGCCAAACCCCGCCTGCGGGTTCGTAGCCGCGCCTATAGATCAGATATTGTCAGCTGGCAATAGCTGTCCCGCAGAAATCAGCGCCCTGCCCCCAATTCATGCCTTCAAGGCGGTTTGATGGCCGCTGCGCACCATCTCCTCTGCCCGGGCGGCCAGTGCCTTACGGTCCGGGAAGTCGGCCACCTTTAACGGCGGATGATAGATCAGCTCTACCGCGCCTTGGCGCGGGGCGGCCAAAACCTTCAGCAAATGCGGCCCAAAGTCCATGTCTCCCCACCAGCCGTAAAATCGGTCGGGCGCCCCCTTGGGCGCATGATACACCACCGAAACCGGCTGAACGTGCAGGCCGTTGCGCAGATGCTCATTGAAAAACGCGGCAAAGAGGGTTGTTTTGAAACGCAAAACCCGCAATCCATCGGTTGAGGTGCCTTCCGGGAAAAACAGCAGTTTTTGCCCGGCGCGCAACCGCTGCTCGAACAGATCTGCCTGCTCCCTGGCCTTCTTGGGATTGCGCTCGATGAACACGGTGCCGGTGGCGCGCGCCAGCCAGCCGATGCCTGGCCATTTTGCAACCTCTGCCTTGGAAACGAAATAGATCCGCTTGCGCGCGTTCAGGGCAAAGATGTCCAGCCAGGAGGAATGGTTGGCAACAACCGGGCCGCGCTGCCGCATCAGCGAGCCGCGGGTTTTGTACCGGATCCCCATAAGCCGGAACGCATTGCGGCAGACAAACTGGGTGATGAACGGCGTGACCGGCCGCTGCAGCCCGAACAGCGGCCGCTCCGCCAGGCGGACGGTCAACAGAACCAGCAACCCGCCAAACACCAGCAGCGCCAGCGGCACGCCCCGCAGCACCGCCAGACACCAGCCCAATGCATTGATCCGGACCGGATCGGGGGCGTCCTCACTTTGCCAGCTGATGCTCATGCGTGACCGCGGCCTCCTGCATAAATCTTGCGCTGGCGTTCATTCATCCGGGCGGTGTCCAGGATCAGGCAGACATCGGTGGTGTTGAATGCATGGTCGATATAGGCACCCTCGCCAACAAATCCGCCAAGCCGCAGGTAGGCCTTGATCAGCGCGGGGGTTTCCAGCATCGCGCGTTTGCGGTCCAGGTCAGCTTTGGCCACCAAGTCCATGGGTTGAAGAGATTTTGACCGGACGCGAAGTTCAGGCGGTGCCAAATGGTTGTGGTGCAGCATCGCCAGGGGGCTGGCCAGCTGCTGCGGATCGGTCCCATGAAAGCTGGCCACCCCGAACAGCACCTCTATGCCGTGCTTCTCGACATACTGCGCCAGCCCCGACCAAAGGTGGAACATCGCCATCCCGCCGCGGTAGTCGGGGTGCAGGCAGGACCGCCCCAGCTCCAGCAGCCTGCGGCCGGAGGCTTTGAGAACACTAAGATCGTATTCATCCTCGGAATAGAATTGCCCGGCCTTGGCCGCCTGATCGTCGCGCAGCAGCCGGTAGACGCCCACGACCATGCCCTTGGCGGTATCGGTCACCAGCATGTGGTCGAAAAACGGGTCGAACCGGTCCTGCTCCAGTCCGGCGTCATGGTCGACCATGGCCCCGCCGCCGCCCAATTCCCGGACGAACACGTCATACCGCAAGGCCTGCGCGGCCCGCAGCTCTTCCTCGGTGGCGGCGATTTTCACGGAAAACTCCGGAACGCTGTCCTGCATTCGGTTTCCTTGCATGTTTCGGGCTTGAGCGCCGCCTGCCATTGAGGCAAAGAGTGCGCATCATTTCAGGCTAATTTGAGGGAGTTCATTAACCCTTCATAAACCGTTATGGCTCAAAGACGGGGATAAGGGAGACGCGCGCTCCGTCAATCACGAGCTTTCCTTGATCGGGAAAATTCACGGTGATCTTGCCGCCGGCGTTCGACTGCACTTGACCGACCCCCCATTCGGGGTGATCCGGGTGCCGGACGAACATGCCGGGGGCTAAAATAGCGTTGAGGTCATTCATTTGCAGGTGGCCCAGTTCGGAGGAAGTAGAAGTTATGGGTGTAGATAACGCCAATCTGGCAGCATTGGTAGGGTCCCGGATCTGCCATGATCTGATCAGCCCGGTCGGCGCCATCAATAACGGTCTGGAGCTGCTGGGCATGGCCGGCAGCATGTCGGGCCCGGAGCTGGAGCTGATCTCCGACAGCGTTGCCAACGCCAATGCCCGCATCCGGTTCTTCCGGATCGCGTTCGGAGCGGCCGGCGACCAGCAAATTGGCCGCGCCGAGGTGGTCTCGGTGCTGGAAGACATCAGCAAATCCGGCCGGATCAAGTACCAGTGGTCGCCGCTGGAGGGATGCACCCGCAGCGAGGCACGCCTGGCGCTGCTGGCGGCGCTGTGCCTTGAATCCGCGCTGCCCTATGGCGGCACGGTCAAGATTTTCTGCGCCGACGGCAAGTGGACCGTGATGGGCGAAGGCAGCAAGCTGAATGTGGATGACGAGTTGTGGGCCCGTGTCAGCGGCGGCACATCCAACGCTGAAATCACCCCCGCGCTGGTCCAGTTCGCGCTGCTGCCCGAGGCGGCCAAGGAAGCAAACCGCACCGTCCGCCTGGAGCAGAACCTGGAAAAGATCACGCTGCAGTTCTGATCTAGCAGCACTTGCACAAAGAAACGCCGGGCGATGCGCCCGGCGTTTTGCGTTTGTGAGGGTTAGGCGCGGGTGGTGCCGTCGCCACGCACCAGGTATTTGAAGCTGGTGAGCTGCGTGGCACCGACCGGTCCGCGGGCATGCATCTTGCCGGTGGCAATACCGATCTCCGCCCCCATCCCGAATTCACCGCCATCGGCGAACTGGGTCGAGGCATTGTGCATCAGGATGGCACTGTCAAGCTCGGCAAAGAACGTCTTCACCGCGTCCTCATCCTCAGTGATGATGCAATCGGTGTGCTGGGAATGGTGCGCGCGGATGTGCTGGATTGCTTCATCTATGTCCGCTACTTGCTTGGCGGCAATGATGGAATCCAGATACTCCTTGCCCCAGTCCTCGTCCTGCGCTGCGGTCATGCCGTCCGGTCCGGGCAGCCCTGCTTCGGCGCGGATTTCAACGCCGGCTGCGGCCAGAGCTTCCAAAACCGCCTTGCCCAGCGACGGCGCAATGTCCTGGTGAATCAGCAGGCATTCCGCGGCGCCGCAGATCCCGGTGCGGCGGGTCTTGGCGTTCAGCACCACGTCCAGCGCCTTTTGCGGATCGGCGGATTTGTCGAGGTAGATGTGCACGATGCCTTCGAGGTGGGCAAAGACTGGCACCCGCGCCTCGCGCTGGACCAAGCCGACCAGGCCCTTGCCGCCGCGGGGCACGATGACATCGACATATTCTGTCATGGTCAGCAGTTCCTGCACCGCCGCCCGGTCGCGGGTCGGCACCAGCTGCACGGCGTCCTCGGGCAGGCCGGCGGTTTCAAGGCCCTCCGCCAGACAGGTGTGGATGGCCTGCGACGAATGAAAGCTTTCGGAGCCGCCGCGCAGAATGACCGCATTGCCCGATTTCAGGCACAGCGCGCCGGCATCGGCGGTCACATTGGGGCGGCTTTCATAGATCACGCCGATCACCCCCAGCGGGGTGCGCACGCGCTGGATTTTCAGGCCGGTGGGCTGCTCCCACTCCTCCATCACCTCGCCAACGGGATCGCGCTGGCCGGCCACAGCACGCAGGCCGTCAACGATGCCTTGGATGCGGGCCTCGTCCAGCATCAGCCGGTCCATCATCGCGTCCGACAGGCCCTTGTTGCGGCCGAACTCCAAGTCCTTGGCATTGGCTGCAATGATCTCGGCCCGGCGGCTCCAAACGGCGTTTGCGGCAGCGATCAGGGCCGCCTCTTTGCGCTCCGCGCTGGCTGTTGCCAGGATTTGTGCCGCTTGCTTTGCACGTTTGCCAAGCTCCGCCATCACTGCGGGAATGTTCTCATTGTCTTTCATGTGTCTCGCGCCCTTGCCGGTCCCTGTCTGGCACTTCCGTGCTTGCCGGCTGGAATAAACTATCAGGTGGTCTGATCAAAGCGCCATATCATCGCGGTGAATCAGCGCGGCGCGGGCGGGATAGCCCAGCGTGGCCTCGATATCATGCGAGCGGCGCCCCTGGATGGCACGGGCCTCATCGGCAGTATAGCGCGACAACCCCTGCCCCAGCTTGCGCCCGTCTGGGCCGAGGATGGCCAGCGGATCGCCGCGGCCAAAGTCACCCTCCACATGACGGACGCCTGCGGGCAGCAGGCTTTTGCCGGACATCAGCGCGCGCGCCGCGCCGTCATCAATTGTCAGGACACCGCGCGTCTTCATGGCGCCGATCCAGCGTTTGCGGGCGGTTTGCGGATCACCCTGCCCAGTGAACCAAGTGCAAGCCGCGCCTTCTTGGAGTGCTTTCAAGGGGTTGAGAGGCGATCCTTCGGTGATCGCCATGGCGCAGCCGGCTGCGGTGGCCATCTTGGCGGCCAGCAGCTTGGTGATCATGCCGCCTTTGGACAGGCCGGAGACACCGTCGCCCGCCATTGCCTCGATCTCGGGCGTGATCTCATCAATCCGGTCATAGCGCCGGGCGTCCGGGTCCAGCGCCGGGTTGGCGCTGTAGAACCCGTCGACATCGGACAGCAGGATCAGGCAATCAGCCCCCACCGTCACCGCCACCTGCGCGGCCAGGCGGTCATTATCGCCGTAACGGATCTCATCGGTGGCAATGGTGTCGTTTTCATTGACGATGGGCACCGCGCCCATGCTCAGCAGCGTTTCCAGCGTCGCGCGGGAGTTCAGGTAACGGCGGCGGTTCTCGCTGTCTTCCAGCGTCACCAGCACCTGCGCAGTGGTGATCCGGTGCGGCGCCAGCGCCTCCTCATAGGCGCGGGCCAGACGGATCTGGCCGACGGCGGCCGCGGCTTGGGATTTTTCCAGCGGCAGATCAGCGCGCGGCAGGCCCAGCACGCCGCGGCCCAGGGCGATGGAGCCGGAGGACACCAGAACCACATCGGTGCCGCGGGACTTCAGCCAGGCGACGTCATTGGCCAGCGAATGCAGCCAGCCGGCCCGCAGCTCGCCAGTGTCCCGGTCGACCAGCAGCGCCGAGCCGATCTTGACGACAATCCGTTTGGCTGAGCTTAGGGCTGCCAAGGATCTTCCTCCTCAGCGGGTTTCATCCGCACGCGGTCATCGTCGATTTCAGCCCGCACAGCGCGCAGCACCTCGTTCAGGCCTTCGCGGCTGACGCCGGACATCATCATCACCGGCCCGCCAACCGCGGCTTCCAGCGCCGCGCGCTTCTCGTCCCGTTCTTCGGGGTCGAGGGCGTCAACCTTATTCAGCGCGGTGATGCGGGGCTTGGTGGCCAGCTCGCCGCCATAGGCCTCAAGCTCGCTGATGATGGTCTCGTAGTCCTCGACCACCGTTTCGGAGGTGCCGTCGACCAGGTGCAGCAGCACCGCGCAGCGTTCAACATGGCCCAGGAAGCGGTCGCCAATGCCGCGGCCTTCATGCGCGCCTTCGATCAGGCCGGGAATATCGGCCACCACAAATTCGGTATTGTCGATACCTACGACGCCAAGGTTCGGGTGCAGGGTGGTAAAGGGGTAATCGGCAATCTTAGGGCGCGCGTTGGAGGTCGCCGCCAGAAAGGTCGACTTGCCCGCGTTCGGCAGCCCCAGAAGGCCCGCATCTGCAATCAGCTTGAGCCGCAGCCAGATGGTGCGGTCAACGCCCTCCTGCCCCGGGTTGGCGCGGCGCGGCGCCTGGTTGGTGGCGGACTTAAAATGCAGGTTGCCAAAGCCGCCGTTGCCGCCCTTGGCCAGCAGCACCCGCTGGCCCGGTTCGGTCAGGTCAGCCAAAACGGTTTCCTGATCCTCGTCCAGGATCTCGGTTCCCACCGGAACCCGCAGAACGATGTCGTCGCCGTCCTTGCCGGTGCGCTGCCGGCCCATGCCGGACTGGCCGTTCTTGGCAAAGAAATGCTGCTGATAGCGGAAGTCGATCAGGGTGTTCAGCCCCTCGGTGACCTCGGCCCATACCGAACCGCCCTTGCCGCCGTCACCGCCATCAGGGCCGCCATATTCGATGTACTTCTCACGCCGGAAGCTGACGCAGCCGTTCCCGCCGGCGCCCGAGCGGATGTAGACCTTTGCCAGATCGAGGAATTTCATGACAGCTCCTTAATGCGGCAGGATCTTGCGGCCTGCCCGCGCAGTACAAGTGTCCCGCCAAGGCCCTGGGCTGTGGCAGGAATGTTTGGTTTGCCTTACCGCAAAGCGCGCGCCGCGCCAATCACAGTTTTCGGCTGTAGGTCCAAGTTGGAACGGTGGCGTCGCGCGCGACCGAAAAGCTCTCGGCGTCGCCCAGATAATCAAAGCCGCAATGGATCAGCACCCGCGCAGAGGCCGGGTTATCCTGGAACACGCAGGCAAACATCGCCGCGTTGTTTTGCGGGTTTGCGTCCACCAGCGCCTTGAGCGCCGCAGAGGCAAGCCCGGTATTCCAGAACGGCGGCGCGGTCCAGTAAGACACTTCCGACTGGTTGCGGTCCATTCGTTTCAGGCCGATCACACCCTTCAGCTCGGCATCGCCATCAGCAGTGCCGTCAATCACCCAGACATCCTCGTCGCGTTCGTCCGCCATGGCGCGCGCCACAAAAGCCTCAGCCGCGCCGGGCGGCAGCGGGTGCGGGATCGACCGGGTCATGCGCGCAACGCGCTCGTCGCTGACATAATGCTCAATCAGCCCGGCATCAGATTTTCGCACCGGGCGCAGAATGAAACGCTCGGTTTCAATGACCTGCTGGCACACGATTTGATCCAGATTCATGGATGTGCTCCTCCTCTGCCGTCTTTCTCCGGGCGGACAGGGCCCTGTTTATTGTGGCGGCCAAATTCAGATGTGCACGTCCTGCCCCAACGGCAAGATACGCGCTGTTCAAATTGCGCAAAACTTCCCGTAGGCCGGGCGTGAAAACCCGGGAGCGGCGGCGCTGCACTGGGGGGCTTGGCCTGTGCTGGGAAAATCATCATTCACTCGCATACTCAAAAACAGAAAGAGGGACCGGCCTTATAGCCGATCCCCCTAAAGATTTCTTTACCCTTCGGGTCGGCTTACTCAGCGGCCTCCGCCACTGGGAGAACCGATACAAAGGTGCGGCCTTTCAGGCCTTTGCGGAAGGTCACAGCACCGTTAGCAGTGGCAAACAGAGTGTGGTCCTTGCCAATGCCCACGCCTTCGCCCGGCCAAAACTTGGTGCCGCGCTGACGCACGATGATGTTGCCTGCGATGGCCGCCTGGCCACCGTAGAGTTTCACGCCAAGGCGGCGACCGGCAGAGTCGCGGCCGTTACGGGAGGAACCGCCAGCTTTTTTATGTGCCATTCTCTCTCTCCTTAGCCTTTAGCCAGCTCTTTGGCCTGCTCAACCCACTCGGGCTTCACTTTGATTGCTTCGATACCAGCAATGTCGTCTTCGGACAAGGCTGCGATCTGGGCAAAGCTGGTGAGGCCTGCTTCTGCCAGTTTCTTGGCAGCTGCGGGGCCGACGCCGGTCAGCTGGGTCAGGTCGTCCGAAGAAGCAGCGTCAGCGGCCGGGGCAGCTTTGGCAGCAGCTTTCGGAGCGGATTTGGTTGCACCCGATGCCAGGATCTCGGTGATCCGGACCAGGGTCAGTTTCTGACGGTGGCCTTTGGTGCGCTTGGAGGAGTGCTTCCGGCGGCGCTTCACAAAGTTGATCAGCTTTTCGCCTTTGATCTGGTCGATCACTTCTGCCTTCACGGCAGCGCCTTCCACCAGCGGAGCGCCCACAACGGGTGCGTCGCCGCCAAGCATCAGAACTTCGTCGAACTGGATGGTATCGCCAGCATCTGCAGCAAGTTTTTCAACGCGGAGCACGTCGCCCGCCTGAACCTTGTACTGCTTGCCGCCAGTCTTGAGGACCGCAAACATATGCGTCTTTCCTTTTCTTACCGCGTCCTACGGCCCCCTTGCGGGTGTTCCGGCTGATGCCGCCTCGGACAGCGCGCCCATTCAAAGGGCGGATTACAGGTGAATCCCGGCACGCGGATTCCGGGCCGGGATGCGGGCTTATGGTTCGGAATGCCAGGGCTGTCAACCGTTTTCCACAGGCCGCGCCAAACGGTTGGCGGGCTCAGATGTCCTGCCCCGGTGTCAGGTCAGCCATGCGGTGCGCCAGTTCCTCAAAACGGTTGGCGGTGATTTCATACTGCACCGCATTCAACAGCTCGTAAACCCGCTGCATCGGCGCTTCCTCCAGCGCCTCGACATAGGTCTGGACCTCGGCGTCGGTGAACTCCTGATAGGTATAGGCAGAGGCCGCCAGGCTGGACGCCTGCAGGCTGAGGCGCAAGTCGCTCTCCTGCTCCTTCATCAGCGCCCGCAAGCCCTCGGCGTCCAGCTCCAGTTCAATCACGCCCGCGGCGGCAGCGGCCATCAGAAAGCGGAACTGGATTTGCTGCAGCGCCCGCACGCCGGTGCCGGCCGCATCAATGGCAGACCCCATCCGCTGGTACATGGCGACGCGCTCACTGCCCTCCTTGACCAGATCGGAAATGATCCGGTTGCCGGCCAGTTGCTTTACCTCATCATCCTCGACCATATGAGAGGCGTTTTCCGCCCGCACCAGCCGCTTGCCCAGATCGCTGGCATAAAAGGCTGCGGCGTGATCCAGCGCCTCGTCATCCAGTGTGTTTTCCAGAATCTCCACGGCAAGCCCGCGCATTTCGCGGGTGTCGAAAACGTCCTCCGACAATTCGGTCCACTGGCTGCCGAAGGCGCCGGTGTCGACGCCCAGCATTTCCGGCGCGCTTGAGGCGGACAGCGCGATGCTGTCGAGCGCCACATCAAATCCGGTCACTTCCAGAAACGCCTCCACCCGCTCCCGGTCGGCCGCCAGGGCCGGCAGCGGCCAGGCGGCGAAGGCGAGACACAGCACCGAAAGAAAACGCACAAGCACAGCGGGGATTGGGGTGATCATCTGCATAGGGCAAATCTAGGCAAAAACCTTTGGCTGGCAACGGATTTCCGGCTTTTTTTGTCAAAGCCGCATTTCGCCCCTTGCGCCGGTCCGGAATCAACATTAAACCGCGCCTCACCCCCCGCGGAGAGGTGCCGGAGTGGTCGAACGGGGCGGTCTCGAAAACCGTTGTGGGTGCAAGCCCACCCAGGGTTCGAATCCCTGTCTCTCCGCCATTTTCCCTTACAGACCGCTTCCCGGACAAGCCGCCCAGCCTGCGCCACAGCAACGAGGCAATCTTCGGATTGGCTGCTTCGCTGTGTTTTGATCTGTCTGAACGCCCTCCAGCCATTCACTCAAAGAAAACGCTGCAACAGCCTGTCATACAACAAAAAAGGCCGGACATTTCTGCCCGGCCTCTTGTGTTCTGGACTGCGCGGATCAGGCGCGGCGGCGGCGCCCGCCGGCGCGGCCGCCACGGCCGCGGCCTTCTTCGCCTTCGGCTGCCGGTGCCTTGTTGAACTTGATCCAGTCGCCGCCATGCGGGTCGTTGTTGGTCAGGAAGTTGGCGGCGCGGATGGCTTCCATCTCCTTGCCTGCGCGCGGCTTTGTGGAGCCGAGGCCGAACATGGTGACAAACGCTTCGTCGTCCATGCCTTCCGGCAGAATGATGCCAGCGGCTTCGACCGCGGCCTTCTTCTCGGCAATCGCCTTCTGGGTCACCGGCAGCGCCACCGGGTTCATGATCGCAGAGGTCATGCCCGCGCCCATTGCCA
The DNA here is from genome assembly GCF_054968485.1 of Leisingera sp. G5_S3_59_S7. Classification (NCBI taxonomy): domain Bacteria; kingdom Pseudomonadati; phylum Pseudomonadota; class Alphaproteobacteria; order Rhodobacterales; family Roseobacteraceae; genus Leisingera; species Leisingera sp. G5_S3_59_S7. Next base: position 175,882 of record NZ_JBQKUH010000001.1, on the reverse strand, counting down.
TCGGCAGGAAGGCGTTGTTGATGCCGTGACGGTTCGGCAGGCCAAAGGAGATGTTGGAGGCGCCGCACGTGGTGTTCACGCCCAGTTCTTCGCGCAGGCGGCGGACCAGGGCAAACACCTGCAGGCCGGCAGTTGCCATGGCGCCAACCGGCATCACCAGCGGGTCAACCACGATGTCATGCGCCGGGATGCCGAAATCGGCAGCGCGCTCAACGATTTTCTTGGCCACGGCAAAACGCACATCGGGGTCTTCAGAGATGCCGGTGTCGTCGTTGGAGATCGCCACAACCGGCACGTTGTACTTTTTGACCAGCGGCAGGATCTGCTCCAGGCGCTCTTCTTCGCCGGTGACAGAGTTCAGCAGCGGGCGGCCTTCGCAGACTTCCAGACCGGCTTCGAGCGCGCCGGGAACCGAAGAGTCGATGCACAGCGGCACATCGACCAGGCCCTGCACCAGCTCGACGATCTTCCGCATCAGCGGCGGCTCGGTCTCGTTGGGGTTCGGGTTGGAGTTGTACACCACGCCCGCGTTGATATCGAGCACGGTTGCACCGGCCAGAACCTGGGCCACAGCGTCTTTCTCAACGGTGGAGAAATCGCCGGCTTCCAGCTCGGCCGCCAGTTTCTTGCGGCCGGTCGGGTTGATCCGCTCACCAATCACGCAGAACGGCTCATCAAAGCCCAGGACCGCGGTTTTTGTTTTTGATTCTACGACTGTACGGGTCATTGTTGATCCTTAGGAGTTGACCGGCTTCGCCGAGGCGCCGCCGTTGTTGATGGCCCAGGTGGCATTGGTCTTGATGCCGCCCAGCGGGAAGAAGTGGACATTGGTGATGTTGAAGTCCGGGTTCTCCGCCTTGTAGGCGGCCAGTTCAGCCACAACATCGGTCGGCTCATAGGGCAGCAACAGCTTGGACACGTCCATCGCGCGCTTTTGCAGAACCTTCAGCGACGGGCCAACCCCGCAGGCGATGGCGAATTTGATCAGGGTCTGCAGTTTGGCCGGGCCGGCGATGCCGATGTGGATCGGCAGGTCGACACCCGCAGCTTTGAGGCCGTTGGCCCATTCGATGATCGGCTTGGCCTCAAAGGCGAACTGGGTGGCCAGCGCCATTTTGGCGTCGGTGCGCTCGGAGAACTTCTGCTTCCACTGAAGCGCTTCGGAGACATTCTTGGTGGAGCCGTCCGGGTCGATGTCCTTGTTGCCTTCCGGGTGGCCGGCAACGTGCAGGCTGGTGAAGCCCGCCTTGTCGAACAGGCCGGTTTCCAACAGCTGCATGGAGCTGTGGAAGTCGCCATGCGGCTTGGCAACACCGCCCGCCAGCATCAGCGCCTGCTTGACGTCCGCTTCGCCCTGGTAGCGGGCGATCCAGTCAGCCAGCGTGGCCTCGTCCTTGATGATCCGCGCCGGGAAGTGCGGCATCACCGGGAAGCCTTCGGCGTTCAGGCGTTTGGCAGTGGCGACCATATCTTCGATCGGGGTGCCTTCGATGTGCGCGATATAAACGCGGGTGCCCGCGGGCAGCAGGTCGCGGAAGTCGGCGACCTTTTCGGCGGTGCGCGGCATGACCTCGATCGAGTAGTCCTGCAAGAAGGCCTCGACCTGCGGGTTGACGGTCTGAGCGGCGCCAGTGTCACGTTTTTTAAAGTTCAGCAAAGCCATCACGGCCTCCCAAGAATGGTCTACGGGTCATGCCCATCCGTCATTTGCAATCAGGGCCTTCAGGCGGTCCTGATCATACTCAGCTTCCAGGCGTTTGGCCTCGGCTTCGGCAACATCGGCTGCTTCGCCCTCAGCGGAAAACGGTGCCGCCTTGCGCCACTCGGCAAGATAGGCGTCCGCGTCCTTTGCGTTCACCTTCATGGCCGCGCGGTCGATGGCCTGCTCGAACCGTTCCTCGAGCTGGCGCTTGGCGCCGCGGCGGCCTTTGCCAACGATGACCTGCGCGGGGATATCGCGCCAGTAAACGATCGTAACGTCGGGCATGCCCTGTTTTCCTCCTAGCCTGGATAGACCACGTTCTAGAGCGGTGGCGCTCGGCAAGTTGGTCGAATTTCGACAACACGATGGGATTGAGCGACGTTTTGCTGCCGCGACACTAGCTTTGTGCACATTCGAATGCCACAGGGGTTTTCCGCCAAAATATTCATGTGGATTATGAGGAGCCCGCTAGGCAGCGGAAATTGCTCCGCTTCTGGCGGCCAGAGCTTGCGCCGCCGCAGCTGCGCACCTATTGTCAATGTTAACACGATAATCGGAGGGCGTGAATCATGGCGCCCAGGCGCTCGAAAGGTGCGGGCGCGTTTCCCAAAGCGGTTGAGACCCCTGCACCGGCCCGTCCCGATCCAGATGCGCTCTATGCCGCTTTGGATTTGGGAACAAATAGCTGCCGTATGCTGATTGCCCAGCCCAAGGGCAGCGGCATTCATGTGGTGGACAGTTTCTCCAAGTCGGTGCAGTTGGGCGCCGGGCTGGAGCGGACCGGACGGCTGTCGCGGTCCTCGATGGCGCGCACCATTCAGGCGCTGCGGATCTGTCAGCAGAAACTCAAGCGCAACCGCGTGCGCCGGATGCGGCTGGTCGCGACTGAGGCTTGCCGCCGCGCCAAAAACGCCCGCGACTTCATCCGCCAGGTCAAGCGCGAGACAGGCCTGACGCTGGAAATCATCCAGCCGGAGGAAGAGGCGCGTCTGGCGGTCATTTCCTGCGCACCTTTGGTTTCGACCAAGACGGAACAGCTTCTGGTGGTTGATATCGGCGGCGGCTCGACAGAGCTGGTGTGGATCGACATTTCCTCCGTGCCGCGGCGCGACCGCCCATCCGCCATCATGCGGCTGCACAACGGGTTCCACTCGACCGAAAGCCCCTTCCCCGCTGCTAAGGTGGTGGATTGGATTTCCGTGCCGCTGGGGGTCGCCACTTTGCGCGATCAGTTCAACGATGTGGAGGATGATGCCGCCCGCTTTGCGCTGATGAGCTGGTTCTTTGAGGAGAACCTGGCGGATTTTGCCCCCTACAAAGATGAGCAGGCGCGCGCAGGCTTCCAGATCGTTGGCACCTCCGGCACCGTGACAACCGTTGCCGCGTCGCACCTCGGGCTCAAGCGCTATGACCGGACCAAAGTGGACGGGCTGCGGATGACCAGCGATCAGATTGACAAAGTGATCCGGGGTTATCTGGAACTCGGGCCCCAGGGCCGCCGCCGCGACCCCCGCATCGGCGAGGACCGGCAGGCGCTGATCATGTCCGGATCCGCAATCCTGCAGGCGCTGCTGCGCTGCTGGCCGACCGACCGGCTGTCGGTTGCCGACCGCGGGCTGCGCGAGGGCCTGCTCTATGCGCAGATGAGTGCGGATGGCGTTCTGGAGGACGGCCCCTACTAACAGCTCAGCATCGTCTGAAGGTCCTGTTCATGTATACGACCATTGCCATAGCTTACCGGCTAAGCACCGTTTCAGTAACGGTTTCCGCGTTGGAGGCAGCGGGGTTCAAGGTATTTTGCCCGTGGATCAACACCATGACGCTGCTGCCCCATTACAGCCTGGCATTTGGCGGCGTTCCGATCGCTGTTCCGCCCAAAACTGCAGCCGAGGCCTCTGAGTTTCTCAAAGCAGTTCACAGCGGGACTATCAGCCCTCTGGAAACAGAAGGGTGCGAAGCTGATACCCTTCCCGCGCCGCTAGAGAAAAAGCGCCTTCGGGACAAGGCTGCAAACATTCTAGGATATGTCCTTTGCAGCGTATCCGCTCCCTGGCCCGAGCTAGCATTGTCCGGGGAGAAAGCATCGCCTTGATCCGGCTGGAGCAAGAGGTTATCTGCAGCCCTTACTTTCGGAGAATACGCTTATGGCAAAGACCCCCACTGGGAAAAACACTTCCGGGCGCGGGCAGCGCGACCTGAAGGTCAAGGTGAAATCGGCGCGCGGCCGCAAGCTGAGCTCGACCCGCTGGCTGCAGCGGCAACTGAACGACCCTTATGTGAAACGCGCCCAGGCTGAGGGGTATCGCGGCCGAGCCGCCTATAAGATCATGGAGCTGGACGACAAATTCCGGTTCCTGGTCAACGGTGCCCGGGTTGTCGACTTGGGCTGCGCGCCGGGCGGCTGGGCGCAGGTTGCAGTGAAGCGCATCAATGCCCTGGGGGAGAAACCAGGCAAGGCCGTGGGCCGCATCATCGGCATTGACTTGCAGGAAGTGGAGCCGCTGGCGGGCGCCGAGTTCCACCAGCTCGACTTCATGGATGACGGGGCCGACGACAAGGTCAAGGAATGGCTGGGCGGCAAGGCAGATGTTGTGATGTCCGACATGGCGGCGGCCAGTTCCGGCCACAAGCAGACTGACCACTTGCGGATTATCTCGCTGTGCGAAACCGCGGCCTATTTCGCCTTTGACGTATTGGAAGAGGGCGGCACCTTTGTGGCCAAGGTTCTGGCCGGCGGCGCCGAGGGAGAGCTTCAGAAACTGCTGAAACAGAAGTTCACCAAGGTGATGAACATGAAGCCGCCCTCCTCGCGGTCGGACAGCTCCGAAAAATTTGTCGTTGCCACGGGGTTCCGCGGCTGAGCGGGATCAGACCGGCCGGTTATGCGGGGTTGTCAGCGACCGGCTTGCTAGGGTGCGCAGCAGGATCGCCTCCTCACCATCGTCATCGGTCAGCCGGGACACCCGCAGCTTGCGGCTGACATGGCTGGCCATATCGCGCTGGCGCATCAGTTCGAACAGCCGCATGTGGCGCAGTTTGTTTTGCAGTTTTGTCATGATGGCCCCTTCTGGTTCCGCTGCTTTGTTGCAGGCTTAGATGGGGATTAGGCCGCAAGCGGGGCTCAATTGTGGCAGGGCTGCCTTATTGTTGCAAAAACGGAAACAGTTGCACGAAAGCCGCAGCCGTCACGTCCGCCCCATCCCGTCTGCCATGTCGCTTAAGGCGCCGTTGAATTCCGCACCAAGGATCAGGATCGCGGAATTCAGATAGAGGAAGATCATAGCCGCCATCGCCCCGGCAAGACCGGCATATGTGGCGGAGTACCGGGCGAATGAGCCGACGTAGACCGCAAACCCGCTGCCGCAGGCCAGCCAAAGGAGCAGGGTCAGCACTGCCCCCGGCAAAATCCGTCGGAACCGGTGGATCCGCCCCGGCAGCAGGATGTGAAAGGCCAGCACCGCTCCGATGGGCAGCGCCAGTGCCAGAAGGCCGCTGAGCCCCTGCTCCCAGCCCTGCGGAACGCTGGCAAACGGCAGAAGCTTGGTGATGTGGCGCACGTAGAGCGGCAGAAACACCTCAAAAAAGGCGACCGCCAGAATGCCCGCTCCGCCCATGATGACGAGCCCGATGCACAGCGCGCGGGCGCGCCAGAACGGTCTGGTGTCGGTATCGTGGTAGGCCTGCACCATCGCCACCCGCACCGCATCAACCCCGTTGGACGCGAAATACAGCGCAAACAGCCCGCCCAGGGTCACGAGCTGGGTGTTCGACGTCTGCAGCACTGCCTTCATCTCAGTCAGAATCGGCCGCGCCACGGCGTCCGGCCAGACGCTGAAAACCTGCTCGGTCATCAGGTCCATTTCCACCTCTTGCGACAGCAGGCTGGCCACGGTGCCGGCTAGCGCAACCGTGAACAGAACAAACGGGAACAGCGCCAGCATCATCGACATCGCGATGTGGCTGCTCATGACCCAGCCGTTCTTCCGGTTGAACCGGCGGGCGGCGGTCAGAAGGGCTGCGGGCCAGCGGCTCAGAGGGGGCAGGATCGGCATGCAGGCAAGGTTCCACAGGCGCCCGCAAATATCCAGTAGCAATGGCCCTTTATGCGGTTTTAGCGTTGCCTGTAGCATAACCGCCTATGGTGTGCGGGCGATGCGCATATTAGGTAAGTGCAAAGGTTCAAATTCGGGACTGCGGAATGTTCTGGTTAATTATCAGCACGGGCGCGATCGCCGCAACCTGGGCGGCTGCCGGGCTGGCTGCCCTAAGTGCGGCCCGCACAGCCCGGACCCCCCAAGGGGCGATCGGCTGGGTGGTGTTCCTGCTGTCGGCGCCGGTGATTGCCCTGCCCGCCTATATGATCTTCGGGCATCACAGATTCAGAGGCTACTGGAAGGCCCGCCGTGGCGCGGAACAGGCAGTGATCGCCACCCGTAATTATACCAGTGCCCAATCCGAGGACGCGCAGGAATTGCCGGTCAACCCCAGCCCGTTTGAAGCGATTGCCGGCATGAATGTGTGCCGCGGGAACGGCATGACGCTTCTGATCAATGGTCAGGATACCTTCAATGCCATCTTCGAGGCTTTTGAAAATGCGCAGGAATACATCCTTGTGCAGTATTACATTCTGCATGCGGACGACCTCGGGCACGCGCTTCAGAAACGGCTGATCGCTGCGGCTGAGCGCGGGGTAACCATCTGGTTCATGACCGACAGCATCGGAAGCCGCAAACTGCCCCGTGCGTACACCAGCGCGCTGGAAGCCGCCGGTGTCAACCTAATTGACCCGGCGGTTCAGAGGGCGCCCTGGCACCGGCTGCGGATCAACTTCCGCAATCACCGCAAGACAGTTGTTGTGGACGGCCGCGTCGGATTCACCGGCGGCCTGAACGTCGGGGATGAGTACATGGGGCTGGACCCGGCATTCGGGCCGTGGCGCGACACGCATGTGCGTCTCACCGGCCCGGTTGTTCAGCAGCTTCAGCTGTCCTTCGCGGAAGACTGGCATTGGCGAACCCAGGAACCTGTTCTGGACCTGCTGAACTGGGAAGCTGAGGCTTCGCCGCAGGACCGCCCGGCGCTGATTGCCTCCACCGGACCCGGCGACACCACTGGCAACGGCTCGATGCTGTATTTCTCTGCTATTTCCGCGGCGCAGGAGAGAGTGTGGCTGGCCTCCCCCTATTTCGTGCCGGACCAGGATGTGTTTGCAGTGCTTAAGCACGCAGCCCTGCGCGGGCTTGATGTCCGGATCCTGCTGCCGGAACACGCCGACCACGTGCTGCCCTGGCTTGCGGCCTTTGCCTATTTTGACGAACTGCGCGGCGCGGGCGTGCGCATCCTGCGCTACCAGGGCGGCTTTATGCATCAGAAATGTTTTGTCATTGACGACACGATTTCCGGCGTCGGCACCGCCAATCTCGACAACCGCTCGTTCCGATTGAATTTCGAGACAATGGCGCTGTTCTTCGACCGCGGCTCCGCCGGGGAAATTGCAGACATGCTGGCCCAGGATTTTCAGCGTGCGACCGAGCTTAGCCTGCCGCTGGACCAGCAGAGGCTCAGCATCCGGCTGCTGGCCCCGGTAGCCCGGCTGCTGGCGCCGGTGCTTTAATCCTGGCCGTCATACGGCTGGCCGTTCAGAGAGAACAGGCGCCCCATCGCGCTGACCAGGAAGGCAGTGCTGATGCCGAACCCGAACAGCCCGGTCACGGCGGCAAAAGCGGCAAAGATCCGCAGCGCCGGCCCCAGCACCACGTCGCCATAGCCCAGCGTGGTGTAGGTCGCGAGCGAGAAATAGACGGAAGTGTTCCAGTCCTCAATCGCGCCGACCAGGACAAAGGCCGAGGACCAGATCCAGACTTGTGCGGTGTGGCCGCCGAGGATGATGAAAATCGCCGCGACCAGCATCAGTCCGATTTGCCATCGGCGGTACGGTTTGGGAAACCGGGCAGACAGCTTGTTCAGCACCGACGCGCACCAGACCAGAACCGAGATCTCCAGGATCAGGCAGACGCTCAGATAGATCGAGCCCCACAGCAGCTGGTTCCACAGTGTCATTCCTGCCCTCGTCTTCGTCGGTGGCTTGGCCTCTCCCGGCCGCCTAATTGGTTTCTGTTCTTAACCACTTAAGCCGAGGATCGCCAGCAGCAGGCATCCGGCCCTGTCTTTCTGCCGCACTGGACTTCCAAGAGCCAGAGGTATTGAGTGCATTTGCAGGAATGGACGGCCAAACGCCGGAGGTGCCGTAGAATGGTTCTGAAGATCCGCAACGTGACCAAGGCTTATCCCGGCCAGACCTCGGAAACCGCCGTGCTGCGGGGGGTGTCGCTTGACCTTGCTGCGGGTACCAGCCTGGCGCTGACGGGTGACAGCGGTTCCGGCAAAAGCACCCTGCTGCACTTGGCCGGAGCGCTGGATCACTTTGACAGCGGCGAGATCGAGATTGGAGCCACCCGGCTTTCCGGTCTTGGCGACCGCCATCGCGCAGCGCTTCGCAGGAAAGAGGTTTCTCTGGTTTTCCAGCAATTTAATCTCATCCCTTCACTCACGGTCCGGAAAAACATCTCGCTGCACGCGCGGCTTGGCGGCCGCTGGGACGCGGTTTGGGGCCAGCAGCTGGCGGACCGCCTTGGCCTGTCCGGGCTGCTTGACCGCTACCCGGAGCAGCTGTCGGGCGGCCAGCAGCAACGGGTTGCCATCGCGCGCGCCCTTGCCCTGCGTCCCAAACTGCTGCTGGCGGATGAGCCGACCGGAAACCTGGATGAGACCGCCAGCGCCGCGGTGATGGAGCTGATGCTGGAACTGGTGCGGGAAAGCGGTGCGGCGCTGTTTCTGGTCACACATTCCGCCGCAATCGCACAGATGCTGGACCGGCAGCTGCACCTCAAGCACGGCAAGGCCGCATGATCCGCGCCGCCCTGGGATCCATCCTGTCCCACTGGCGGCGCCATCCGCTGCAGCTGGCGACACTGATTGCCGGGCTGGCGTTGGCCACCGGCCTGTGGTCGGCAGTGCAGGCGATCAATGGCGAGGCCCGCGCCAGCTATGCCCGGGCGGCGCAGCAGCTGGGCACCGCAGGTGCTGACCGGCTGGTGCCGGATAGCGGCGGTATCGCATTGCGCCAGTATGCAGCCCTGCGCCGGGCGGGCTGGAAGCTGGCGCCGGTGCTGGAAGGCACTGTCAGGTTCGGGCGGCAAAGCTTTGATATTATGGGCGTTGACCTGCTCAGCCATCCGCTGGTGGCGGACATGGCCGAAGCAGCGGAACAGGATGGCGCGCCGCCGCTGGACGCGCTGCTGGCGCCGGGCCGCTTCTTTGCGCATCCGGACACTGCAGCAGAGCTTGCAGCCGCGCAGCAGCAGCACCCGGTCACCCGCACCAGCGCCTTGCCCCGCGGTGTGCTGGTGGCTGATTTGAGCCTCGCCAGCCGTCTGCTGAAGCAACCGGAGGCGCTGAGCTATCTTCTGGTCCTGCCCGGCCAGATTCCGGGCCTGACACCGCTGGCGGAACTCGCCCCCGCGCTGACCCGCGTTGCCGCCCAAAGCGCAGCAGCAGACACCGCGCGGCTCACCGACAGTTTTCACCTCAATCTGACCGCCTTTGGGCTGCTGTCCTTCGCTGTGGGGCTGTTCATTGTCCAGGGGACAATCACCCTCAGCCTGGAGCAGCGCCGCGGCCTGATCCGGACGCTGCGCGGGCTTGGGGTGCCGATGCAAGTCCTGACCGGCCTGTTCGCCGCAGAACTGGCGATTGCAGCATTGATTGCGGGTGCGGCTGGGCTGGCAGGCGGTTACCTGGTTGCTGCGGCGCTGCTGCCGGATGTCAGTGCCACATTGGCCGGGCTCTACGGGGCGCCGGTGGATGGCAGCCTGTCCCTGCGCCCTGGCTGGGTCTTGTCCGGGCTTGCAATGGCGCTTGGCGGTACATTCCTGGCCGGGGCACAGGCGCTTTTTGCGATGTGGCGGATGCCGCTCCTGGCGGCACCAGCAACCCGCGCCCGCGGCCAGCAGGCTGGCCGGACGCATCTGCTATCTGCCGCTGCGGGGGGCGTCTGCATCCTGGCAGGGATTTACGTTATTAATTTATTTCAGGGGCTTGTTTCCGGGTTTGTCTTTCTTGGCGGCCTGATGCTGGGCGCCGCTTTGATGCTGCCCTTGCTGATTTCAGGCGGCCTCCGGCTCGGCGCGCGGCTGGCCCGGCGGCCATATGCGGAATGGCTTTGGGCTGACACCCGGGCGCAGCTGCCGGGCATGTCGCTTGCCCTGATGGCGCTGCTGCTGGCGCTGGCGACGAATATTGGCGTGGGAACGATGGTTTCCAGTTTCAGGCTCACGTTTGTGGGCTGGCTGGACCAGCGCCTGGCGGCTGAGGTCTATGTGACCGCAGGAACTGACGCGCAAGGCGCAGCGCTTGCCGATTGGCTCGACGGCCAAGGGGTAACCGTGCTGCCGATCCGCCGAAGCGATCTGCGGTTCAAAGGGGCGCCGCTTCGGATCTATGGGGTGGTGGACGATCCGACCTACCGGGAGCATTGGCCGTTGCTACAGGCCTTGCCGCGGGTCTGGGATCGCGTCGCTGCCGGAGAGGCCGTGCTGATAAACGAGCAGCTAGCCCGCCGCCACGGCCTGGCGCCTGGCGGAAAGCTCCAGCTTGAACCCGGATGGTCGCTGACGATTGCCGGGATCTATTCCGACTACGGCAACCCCAACGGCCAGGCGATTGCCGCGCTGCACCAACTGCTGGCCCGCGCGCCCGGCATACCCAACCGGCAGTTCGGCCTGCGATTGCCGCCGGATCAGGTTCCTGACCTCATCAGCACCATCCGGGAGAGTTTTGAAATACCACGGGAAAACATCGTTGATCAGGCGAGCCTCAAGGCGCGCTCGCTGGCGGTGTTCGACCGGACCTTTGTCGTTACCGCCGCGCTGAACCTGCTGACCCTCGGGGTGGCCGCCTTTGCCATGCTGACCAGCCTGCTGACCTTGTGGAGCCAGCGCCTGCCGCAGCTGGCGCCGGTCTGGGCGATGGGGCTCAGCCGCCGCCAGCTTGCCGCAACCGAGGTGCTGCGCAGTGTCCTGCTCGCCGCGATCACCGCGGTGCTGGCGCTGCCGCTGGGGCTGATCCTGGCCTGGGCGCTGCTTGCGGTGATCAATGTCGAAGCTTTTGGCTGGAAGCTGCCCATGCATGTCTTCCCGGGCGACTGGCTGCGGCTGTTTCTGCTGGCGCTGCTGGCCGCCATGGTGGCTGCCGCCCTGCCCGCGCGCCGGCTCAGCCGGCTCGATCCGTCCGAACTGCTCAAGGTGTTTGCCAATGAACGCTAGAACTGTCCTCGCGCTTGTTGTTGCCGGGTGGGCTTCGCCCGCGCTGCCGCAAGGGTTTGCCGGTCTGGGCTCAGAGGCCGAAGGCTTTGCCATACCGCAGCGCGGCTATCAGCTGGACTTCCCCGCGGATCATGGCCCGCACCCGGACTTCCGTATTGAGTGGTGGTACTTGACCGCCAATCTTGAAGGCGCGGATGGCCGGGATTACGGCGTCCAATGGACGCTGTTCCGCTCGGCCCTGGCGCCAGGCGACGGGGCCGGCTGGCAGAATCCGCAGATATGGATGGCCCATGCGGCAGTGACCGCACCGGATCAGCACCTTTTTGCCGAGCGTATCGCCCGCGGCGGCATCGGCCAGGCAGGCGTCACAGCGCAGCCCTTCGCGGCCTGGATCGACAACTGGCAGATGGCGTCGTCCCAACATGGACTTGAAAACCTGAAGCTTACCGCTGCGGGCGTAACTTTTTCCTATGATCTGCAACTCACCGCGTCTGGCCCCTTAGTGCTGCATGGAGAAGACGGGTATTCCGTGAAATCCGCCAGCGTCCAGGCGAGTTATTACTATTCGCAGCCGCATTACGAGGTCACCGGCACCGTGTCGTTTCCCCAGAGCGCGGTTGAGGTCACGGGCCACGGCTGGCTGGACAGGGAATGGTCCAGCCAGCCGCTGGCTGAGGATCAAAGCGGCTGGGACTGGTTCTCGCTCAGCTTCGAGAACGGCGCCAAGCTGATGGGCTTTGTCCTACGGGCAGAAAGCGGCGATTTCACCTCCGGCACCTGGATTTCGGCAGATGGCACGGCGGAGCCGCTGGAGCCGGGGACCTTCCAAGCCGAGCCCTTGGAATACAGCGAGGTGCAGGGCCGCAGGATCCCGACACGCTGGAGCGCGCGCCTGCCGGAGAAAGCTGTTTCCGTTGAAGTCCAGGCACTTAACCCGCAAAGCTGGATGGGCACCACATTCTCGTATTGGGAAGGGCCGGTCACAGTCACCGGCAGCCACAGCGGCACGGGCTATCTTGAGATGACCGGGTACGAATAAGGGCGCCCGAAGGCGCCCCTAAGATGTTCAGCGGACCACAAAGACCGAGCAATCCGAGTGCCGGATCACCCGGGCCGCATTGGGCCCGAGCAGGTAGTCTTTCAGATCCGGCTTGTGCGCGCCGATCACGATCAGCCCGCTGCCCGCCGTTTCGGCCACTTTCAGGATCTCCTGATAGGCTGTGCCGGTGGCCACCAGATGGCGCACCTTTGCATTGCGCTCTTCCCCCAGCAGCTTGCTGCACAGGTCCTGAAGCCGCTTGGTGGCGTCCTCTACTGCCTTTTCGTGGTGGTGTTCCTCGAAAAAGCCGGACACCCAGGTCTCGCCGAAGTTGGGCAGGACGTTGACCACGTCCAGCTGGGCGCCGTCAAGATCCGCCAGCCTGGCGGCCTCGGTCAGGACCTTTTCGTCCAAGGCGCGGTCGCTCAGCTCCAGGGCGCAAAGAACGGGTTTGCTCATGCCGGTACTCCTTCCTGTTCACGCGCGCGTCCGCGCTGCAGAAACGCAATCAGCGCCACCAGCAGCAGCGCCGGGATGAAGATCAGTTCCTTGGGCAGCTGGCTGGCCGGGGCCTGGATTGCAATGATCCGCACCGGTTCGTCGGCGTAGAAGTCAAAGCTTTCCAGATTGGGCGCCGCCGGGGTGCCGAACATCGGCTCCTCCAGTTTCACCACGCCGTCCTCTTCCAGCAGCAGCAGGCCATAGGCATCCACAGCCTGCTGGCCGCCAGTGCCATCGGCGGTCAGGAGCATCGTCGTGCTTTTGATTTCGGACGTGTCGAAATCAGGGCCTTCCACAGTGATCCGCAGCTCAGCGCCCGGCTCTGCCTCATCCATCGCCTGCACCAGCTGCGCCGGCGGAACCTGCGCATAGGGTGGCATAATCCGGTCCATGAAAAAGTCCGGCCGGAACAGCGCAAAGGCGGCAAAGATCAGCAGGATGCTTTCATAGATCCGGTTGCGGCTGATGAAATAGCCCATTGTGCCGGCGGTAAAGACCAGGATCGCGATGGTAGCCGATATGGCAACCAGTATCCCCTGTATCCAGTTCACATCAATCAGCAGGAGATCGGTGTTGAAGATGAACACGAACGGCAGCGCCACGGTCCGCAGGCTGTAGAAGAATGCGGTGAAACCGGTGCGGATGGCATCGCCGCCAGACACAGCGGCCGCGGCAAAGCTGGCAAGCCCGACTGGCGGCGTCACGTCGGCCATGATCCCGAAGTAGAACACGAACAGGTGCACCGCGATCAGCGGCACGATAAGGCCCGACTGGGCACCCAGTTCCACCACGACACCGGCCATCAGCGAGCTGACGACGATGTAGTTGGCGGTGGTCGGAAGACCCATGCCCAGAACCAGAGACAGTATGCCGACCATAACCAGCATCAGGATCAGGTTGCCGCCCGAGATGAACTCAACCAGCTCTGACATCACCTGCCCCACACCGGTGAGGGTGACGGTGCCCACGATCACACCGGCGGTGGCGGTTGCCAGCGCGATGCCGATCATGTTGCGGGCGCCGTCGATCAGCCCGTGCCACAGGTCGCTAACGCCTTCCATGAAGGCATTGGCCATATCGCTCTGGCCGCGGAAAATGGCCTTGAGCGGTTTTTGGGTCACCAGGATCACGAACAGCAGCGCCGTGGCCCAGAAGGCGGAAAGACCGGGCGACTTCTGCTCGATCATCAGGAAGTAGACCAGCACGATGATCGGCAGCAGGTAATGCAGTCCCGCCTTATAGATTTCTGCCACAACAGGCAGTTCGACCTCTGCGGCATTGGGGTCATCCGGCACCAGATCATCAACGCCGGCGGCCAGCCACAGCAGTGCGATATAGGCGGTCACAACCAAGGCTGACAGCGTCAGCCCGGACGCGTCCGGCATGGCTGCAACGATCCATTTCACCGGGTACTGCACGCCATAGCAAAGCGCTGCGAAGCCGGCAAAGAACAGCGCCATACCGCCAATAGTACGGCCCATGGACACCACGCGGTTGCCCAGCGTCGGCATGTTCCGCTTCACCGCTTCCAGGTGCACGATATAGACCAGCGCGATGTAGGAAATCGCAGCCGGCAGGAAGGCGTGGGTGATCACCTCGACATAGGAGATGCCCACATATTCCACCATCAGGAAGGCCGCAGCGCCCATCACAGGCGGCATGATCTGGCCGTTCACGGAGGACGCAACCTCAACCGAGCCCGCCTGTTCTGACGTGAAGCCCACGCGTTTCATCAGCGGGATGGTGAAGGTGCCGGTGGTGACCACGTTGGCAATCGAGGAGCCGGAGATCAGGCCGGTCGCGGCAGAGCCCACAACCGCCGCTTTGGCCGGGCCGCCGCGCAGGTGGCCAAGCGCGCCAAAGGCCATCTTGATGAAGTAATTGCCGGCGCCTGCCTTATCCAGCAGCGCGCCGAACAGCACAAACAGGAACACGAATTTGGTGGACACACCCAGGGCAATGCCGAACACGCCCTCAGACGTGATCCACATGTGGCTCATCGCCTTTTTCAGGCTGGCCCCTTTCCAGCGGATGACTTCGGGCACGTATTCCGAAGAGCCGAAGAAAACATAGAGAAGGAAAATTGTCGCAATGATCGCCATTGCCGGCCCCAAAGCGCGGCGTGCGGCTTCGAACAGCAGGATCAGGCCGGCCAGGGCAAACCACTTGTCCATGTCATCGGCAAGGCCGCCAGAGTCGACGATTTTCTGATAGAAAATATAGCCATAGAGCGCGATGCCGGTCCCGGCGATGGCAAAGATCCAGTCCTGTATCGGAATGTATCCGCGCGGGCTGCTTTTTAATGCGGGATAGGCGGCATAGGCCAGGAAAATGGCAAAGGCCAAATGGATTTGCCGCGAATTGTTCACCACGCTGCCAGGCAGCAGCAAGTTGGAAACTGGTGAAGCCAGAATGACTTGGAAAACCGACCAGATGACTGCGACGATTGCCAGAAACAGCCCCACGCTTCCCACCGGGTTGCGGGCGCCGGCGTCAGAGGACGCGACAAGTTCCTGAAGCTCTTCTTCGCTGAGCGGTCGATTTCCCTGAGCATCGGATGTCATGGATAATCTCCCCTAGGGCCGGCGCGGAGCGGCTCGGCCTCAAATTTCATCCCCCGATCCGGGGGCAGAAACGGGGCGCTGATGCGCCCCGTCCCAGTGCTCAGGCGGATTACTCGATCCAGCCTTTTTCCTTATAGTACTTGGCCGCGCCAGGATGCAGCGGAGCCGACAGGCCGTCCGCAATCATCTCTTCCGGCTTCAGGTTGGCGAAGGCCGGGTGCAGCTTCTGGAAGGCTTCGAAGTTTTCGAATACCGAGCTGACGACCGCATAAACCGCATCCTCGGACACGTCTGCCGAGGTCACGAAGGTCGCGCCCACACCAAAGGTCTTCACGTCCTCGTCGGTGCCGCGGTACATGCCGCCGGGAATGGTGGCTGTGCGGTAAAAGGAGTTGTCGCCAACCAGTTTCTCAACCGCTTCGCCGTCCACGGTGACCAGAACAGAGTCACAGGCAGTGGTGGCTTCCTGGATGGAGCCGGACGGGTGGCCGACGGTATAGATCATCGCGTCGATCTGGTTGTCGCACAGCGCCGCGGACTGTTCCGCCGCCTTCAGCTCGGTTGCCAGGGCGAAATCTTCCATGCCCCAGCCCTTGGCGTCCATCAGTACTTCCATGGTGCCGCGCTGGCCGGAGCCCGGGTTGCCGATGTTGACGCGCTTGCCCTTGAGGTCGTCAAAGGTGGAAATGCCGGCATCGGCGCGGGCCACCACGGTGAACGGCTCCGGATGCACCGAGAACACGGCGCGCAGGCCTTCGAACGGGCCCGCTTCCTCAAACTTGGAGGAGCCGTTGTAGGCGTGGTACTGCCAGTCCGACTGGGCGACGCCGAATTGCAGCTCGCCCTCGCGGATGGTGTTGATGTTGTAGACCGAACCGCCGGTGGATTCGACGGCGCACTTGAAGCCGTGCTCCTTGCGGCCCTTGTTCACCAGACGGCAAATGGCGCCGCCGGTCGGATAATACACGCCGGTCACGCCGCCGGTGCCGATGGTGATGAATTCCTGCGCAGATGCTGCCGGAGCCATAAAGGCCGCGGTCACCAAAGCACCGATCGCCAGCTTGGTGTGTTTCATGATCAAGTCTCTCCCACTTGTCTTATGATTTTCAGCCCGGCCCGGGGCTTAGCGAAAGCGGTGTTTTGCTTATCGCACGGCCAGAGAATTTGGCCCCCAAGCAAGGCGTGTGCGGATTTTTTTTGCACGCCCGCAAGGGTTTCACCGGGACCTTCCCAAGTCAAGGGTGCTATCTATTGACGCACCCCTGAAAACAGCATTTTTCTCTGCCATGACGACAGTTAGGTAAATTTCCCCGTCAGTTTTCCCTGGCTTCCAGGTACCGGCATACAAAGAATTTAATTGCAAGGGAAATCTGCGGGCCGGCGATTCTTGCGCTACGGCAATTGCGGTTGGGCTGTCACGTGCCGGGCGGGGTCTGCCACCGCTTTTTGCGCTTGTTTGCTGTTGGTTGGGGGATTGCCCTGGTGACAAATCCGGCAGATGGCGCTAATAAGCGTCACACAAAAATTGATCCGCGGTTCAAGAACCGAAACTGCGGGCAGGAAGTCAGGGAGCTTGCGGCAATGCTGCTGAGCCAAGTAATTCACGACAACCCGTCGCTGACGGATTTCTGGGCTTTGGAGCGCTGCGTCTCCGCCGAGGCCCGCAAGATACCGCAGGAGACCAGTGCGCCGCTGACCTGCGATGTGGAACCGGAGTTCCGCTGCACGCCGCGGAAATGGGATCTGATCCTGTCGGCGGCCCATGAACGCGGCCTGCGGGCACGCCAGGGCTGAATACGCTGCATCCAAGCTTCGGCACGCACGGACGGCCCCGCCAGCCCGCAGGCTCGCGGGGGCCGCATCGTTATTCTGCCGGGCTGGCTGCGGGCGTGCCCTTGATGCGTTCGCGCATGCCTTGCATCATTGCATAAAGCACCGGCACCACGATCACCCC
The DNA here is from genome assembly GCF_054968485.1 of Leisingera sp. G5_S3_59_S7. NCBI lineage: Bacteria > Pseudomonadati > Pseudomonadota > Alphaproteobacteria > Rhodobacterales > Roseobacteraceae > Leisingera > Leisingera sp. G5_S3_59_S7. The sequence goes on along the minus strand of NZ_JBQKUH010000001.1, from coordinate 158,799 downwards.
GACAACCGTCGCTGCCAGCATGCCGCCAAAGACCGCGATACCGATGGCGCGCTGGCTGGAAGCCCCTGCGCCGGAGGCCGCCATCAGCGGCACCACCCCCAGCAGGAAGGACAGCGCCGTCATCATCACGGCGCGGAACCGCTGCTTGGCGGCCTCTTGCGCGGCGTCCCGGATACTTAGGCCGGCCGCGCGCTGCTCCATCGCAAATTCAACGATGAGGATGGCGTTCTTGGACGCAAGGCCAATCAGCATGATCATCCCGATCTGGGTGTAGAGGTTGATGTCATTGCCTGCGATGGCTACCGCCGCGACGGCGCCGAACAAGGCAACGATAACAGACAGGAGGATCGCAACCGGCATGGTCCAGCTTTCGTATTGCGCCACCAGGAACAGGTAGCCGAACAGCACCGCCATCGCCAGGATCACCGTCACCAGCCCCGCGGAATCCAGCTGCTGCTGCGCGGTGCCGGTCCACTCAAAGGCATAGCCCGGCGGCAGCGCCGTGGCGGCCTCCTCCTGCATCACCTGGATGGCATCCCCGGTTGACAGCCCGGGCCCGGGCACTGCCGTCACAGTGGCTGAGCGGAAGATATTGTGCCGCTTAAGGAGCACCGGCCCCAGCACGTTCTCCACATCTATGAGGGTCGACAGCGGCACCATCTCGCCGGTCTGCGCCCGCACATAAAGCCCGCCAATGTCCTCGATCTTGTCGCGATAGGAGCCCTCAGCCTGCAGCATCACCTTGTAGACGCGACCGAACAGGTTGAAATCGTTGACATAGTAAGAGCCCAGATGCGTCTGCATGGTCTGGAACACCTCGGCAATCGGCACGTTCAGCGTCTTGGCCTTCTCCCGGTCCAGATCGACAAATACCTGCGGCACGTTGGCCCGGAAGGTGGTGTAGGACTGGGCGATCTCGGGCCGCTGATTGGCAGAATAGACCAGCGATCCCACCGACTGAGCCAGATCCTGCGGAGTGCCGCCCGCGGTTTGCTGGACCGCCATCTCTACACCGGCCGACATGCCCAGTCCGGAGATCGGCGGCGGGTTGAAGGCAACGATGCTGGCCGCGGCCTCGGCGTTGGCGATCCCGTAGATCTGGCCGAGGATAGCGTTTGGCTGCAGGGGTTCGCTCTGCCGCTCATCCCACGGAGCCAGGTTGGCGATGATCATCGCGCCATTGGCGCTGGCGCCGTTCAGCAGGCTGAAGCCATTGACCAGGACTGTGCCCTGGACGCCGGGGATCTGGCGGATCTGTTCGTCAATCCGGCTGGTCACCGTTTCGGTCCGCCCCAAGGCCGCCGCATCGGGCAGCTGCACATCGACAAACAGGTACCCGTTGTCCTCGGACGGGAGGAAGCCTTTTGATGTCGCCGTAAATACCGATCCGGTGCCGAAGGCAAAAGCCGCGATAATCGCCAGCCCGATCACCGGCAGGCGCAGCAGGCGCGTGACAATGCCCAGGTAGCCGTTGCGCACACCGCCGATCATGTTCTCAAACAGGGCCAGCAGCCCCTTGGGCGGGCCTGACCGGGGTTTCAGCACCATGGCGCAAAGCGCGGGCGACAGGGTCAGTGCATTGATCGAGGAGATCACAACCGCAACCGAAATGGTCACGGCAAACTGGGAGAACAGCTTGCCGGTGATCCCGGGCATGAAGGTGACCGGCACAAACACCGCCAGCAGCACCAGCGTGGTCGCGATAACCGGTCCGGTGATCTGACCCATCGCCTTGCGGGTGGCCTCCACCGGGGGCAGACCCTCCTCGGCGATGATCCGTTCGACGTTCTCCACCACCACGATGGCGTCATCGACCACGATGCCGATCGCCAGCACCAGCGCAAACAGCGAGATGGTGTTGAGTGACATGCCAAGGGCCAGCAAAAACGCAAAGGTCCCGATCAGCGACACCGGGATTGCCACCGCCGGAATAACGGTCGCCCGCAGCGAGCCGAGGAAGATAAACACCACCGATATCACCAGCACAAAGGTCATCATCAGGGTGGTGATCACGTCGTTCAGCGATTGCTCCACAAAATCGGTGGTGTTGAAGGGCACGGAATAGGCGACGTCTGCAGGGAAATCCTGCGACAGCCTCTCCAGCTCGGCCAGCACCGCTTCGGAAACGGCCAGCGCATTGGCGCCAGGGGCCTGATAGACCGCCAGGATGGTGGCCGGCACGCCATCGTAAAAGCCCGAGGCGCTGTAGTTGGAGGCGCCCAGTTCCACCCGCGCGATATCGCTCAGCCGCACGGTGCTGCCGCCGTTGCCGGTGCGGATCACGATGTCCTCGAACTCGCTGACCTCGGTCAGGCGGCCCTTGGATTTGATGGTGTACTGGAACACCTGGTCGCCGGGCACCGGCGGTGCACCCACCTGCCCCGCCGAGACCTCGATATTCTGCTCCCGCACCGCGTTGATCACGTCGCCGGGCGATATGCCGAGACCGGCCATCTTGTTGGGGTCGAGCCAGACGCGCATGGCGTATTCAAAGTTTGTCAGGATGTCCGCCTTGCCGACGCCGGCCACCCGCGCCAGCGCATCCTTGATGTTGATGGCGGCATAGTTCGACAGGAACACGCTGTCATAGGTCCCCTCGGGTGAGGTGAGCGCCGTCACCAGCAGCATGTTGGAGGAGCTTTTCTGCGTCACCACACCGTTGGCCGTGACTTCGGCGGGCAGCGCCGCAACCGCTTGCGCCACGCGGTTCTGCACGTTGACGGAGGCAATGTCCGGGTCGGTGCCGACCTCAAAGGTCACCGACAGCGAATAGCTGCCGTTGTCGGCGGAGTTGGAGGACATATAGAGCATCCCGTCCACCCCGTTCACCTGCGCCTCGATCGGCGCGGCGACGCTTTTTTCAACGGTTTCCGCGTTGGCGCCCGGGTAGCTGGCGGTGACGTTCACCACCGGCGGAGTGATTTCCGGGAACTGTGCAACAGGCAGAACGAAATAGCCGATCATCCCCATGACCGTCAGAACCAGGGAAATGACAATTGCGAATTTAGGGCGTGAGATAAAGAGAGAGGAAAACATCGCTTACTCTCCAGCCTGCGCCGCCGGGACCGGATCCACCTCGACACCGGGGCGGATCTTTTGCAGGCCCTGGACCACAACGGTTTCGCCCTGCGTCAGCCCGTCCAGCACGACAATGCCGGTGCCCTGCACATCCCCGGTCACGATATAGCGCTGCTGGACCTGGTTCTGGCCGTCGACAACCAATACAAACGGTCCCTGCTGATCGCGCTGAACCGCGGCCTGGCTGATGATGATCCGGTCAATGGCCTCCTGCGACTGCAGGCCGACGGTCAGAAAAGCACCGTCGAGGATCAACCGGTTGCTGTTGTCGAATTTCGCCCGCACGGTGACGGCGCCGGTGTCCGGGTCAACCCGGTTGCCGGCAAAGGCGATCCGGCCCTTCTCCTCCAGTTCTTCACCGTTCGGCAGCACGACGAACACTTCCGGTGCAGTTTCGGGATTTGCGCGGTCGCGGCCTTTGGCCTCCAGCTCTTGCAGGATCTCGACGAACTGCTTTTCATTCAGCGAGAAGGAGACATAGACCGGCGCCTCCCGCACGATGTTCACCAAGGGGGAGCCGCTGGGGCTTACCACGTCGCCAATGCTGACCTCGACCCGGCCGAGGCGGCCAGAAAACGGCGCGCTGACGTCCGTATAACTCAGATCCAGTTCAGCCTGCTGGATGGCAGCCTTGGCGGCCCGCACCTGGGCTTCGGCCACCAGCTCATTGGCGCGGGCGGTGTCACGGTCCGCCTCCGGCACCGAACCGCGCTCGAACAGTTCCTGCTTGCGGGCCAAGTCCAGCGAGGCCAGCTCCAGGTTGGCTTCCGCCTGCGCCAGTTCCGCCCGGCGGCTCTCCAGCACGGCCTCATAGGCGCTGCGCTCAATACGGAACAGCACATCCCCCCGCTCCACCTCGGCGCCGTCTTCCACCAGCACCTCCTCCAGATAGCCGCTGACACGGGCCATGATGTCGGCCTTGTCAATCGCCTCGCCCCGGCCGATGAACGTGGCCGTGTCCTTGATCGGCTTCACGACAGCCGGCGCCACCGAAACCTTCGGCGCCGCGCCCTGCTGGGCGGCTGCAGGCCCCACAAGCATCAGCCCTGCCGCTGCAACCAACGCAAGACCGGTTCCACTAGACAGGCCTGCAGTCCAAAATCGTGCCATGCTGTGCCCTTTCGAATATTGGAAGTTTATTAGGAATGATTGCAGCAACGGCTGTGGCAGCCGCTTTTGCGGAAACGAAATTTCCTCCATTCAATAATTTGCTAACCTTAACCGCAAGAGCCGTTGTTGCGTCTTGGGCGTTTCTCTTGCTGCGTGGCCCGGACAACCGCACCATTTTCCCCCGGCGCGGTGCTCAATCACCGCCGGGCGGGAACCGCAGGCGGCGGCCAGGGGTTATCAACACGGGAGCCCGACGGACAGGCCGGCCGGGCGGGCCCCGTTGATAGCTGCCGCCGCGCCGCTATCTGATCCCGCAGATGCCGGCAGGCCAGGATGCCAGGAGGATACCATGCGTTGGAGAGGACGCCGCGGAAGCAGCAACATTGAGGACCGGCGGGGCCGGGGTTTCACCGGCAGAACCGCCGGAATCGGCGGCGCGGGGGCGATTCTGATCATTGTGGTCGGCGCCTTTCTGGGTGTGGACCTGACGCCTCTGCTGCAAGGCACGGCACCGCAAAGCAGCCAGTCCGCGCCGGTCACCGAAGCCGACCAGGCCGCGGCCGAATTCGTCAGCGTCGCCCTGGCCGATACTGAGGATGTGTGGTCGACGATTTTCGACCAGCAGCTGGGCCGGGCCTACGATCCAGCTGTTCTGGTGCTTTACAAGGGCGTCACGCAATCGCCCTGCGGCGGGGCCTCCGGCGCGACCGGACCGTTTTATTGCCCGCTGGATGAGAAGGTCTATCTCGACACCTCCTTTTTCACCACGCTCAGCCAGCGGCTGGGCGCCAGCGGTGATTTCGCAGCCGCCTATGTGGTGGCGCATGAGGTTGCCCATCATGTCCAGAACGAACTTGGCATCCTGGGCCAGACCCAGCGAATCCGCGCCCAGGTCAGCGAGGTTGAGTCCAACGCGATCTCCGTGCGCACCGAACTGCAGGCCGATTGCTTCTCCGGCATCTGGGCGCGCTATGCCCGGGATCAGCTGGGCACGCTGGAGCCGGGCGACATCAGCGAAGCGATGAACGCCGCCAAACAGATCGGCGATGACACGCTGCAGCGCAACGCGGGCCAAGTGCCGCAGCCGCATACCTTCTCGCACGGCACCAGCGCCCAGCGGCAGGCTTGGTTTGCGCGCGGGTACGAGAGCGGGGATGTCAACACCTGCGACACTTTCTCGGCCAACTCGCTGTGATCCAGCGGCTGCGGGTTCATTGAATTCTGCCGGGGTTGGTGGTTGTCTAACCTCACAGGCAGCGCTACGCCGGAGCCGGAAACCGGATCGATTCCGGCGCCGCGCCATGGCCGCCGGACTAGGGAGACAGCCAGATGAAAGTTGACGGTACGCATTACCGGTCCCTGTGGTGGGACCATGACAAGGACGCGCTGCAGATCATTGATCAGCGCTGGCTGCCGCATGACTTCCGCATCCAGCAGGTCAGCACCCTGCAGGAATTTGCAGACGCGATTGTCGAAATGCGGGTGCGCGGCGCGCCGCTGATCGGCGCCACCGCGGCCTATGGCATGGCGCTGGCGATGCGGCTGGATCCGTCCGATACCGCGATGGATCAGGCGTGGAGTTTCTTGAACGCCACCCGCCCCACCGCAATCAACCTGCGCTGGGCACTGGACCGGTGCCGCAATCACCTGCGCCCGCTGGCCGAAGGCGAACGCGCCCCGGCGGCCTTGGCGCTGGCCCATGACATCGCCGATGAGGATGTCGAAATCAACCGCAGCATCGGGGCGCATGGGCTGGAGCTGATCAAACAAATCGCCGCCGGCAAACCGGCATGCGAGCCCGTCCGGCTGCTGACCCACTGCAACGCCGGCTGGATTGCCACCGTCGACTGGGGCACCGCCACCAGCCCGATGTACCAGGCCCATGACGCCGGTATTCCGATCCACGTCTGGGTGGATGAGACCCGCCCGCGCAACCAGGGCGCGCTGACTTCTTGGGAACTGGGCAGCCACGGTATCAGCCATAGCTACATCACCGACAACTCCGGCGGCCATCTGATGCAGCACGGCCAGGTCGATCTGGTGATCACCGGCACCGACCGCACCACCCGCCGCGGCGATGTCTGTAACAAGATCGGCACCTACCTCAAGGCGCTGGCAGCCAAGGACAACGGCGTGCCCTTCTATGTCGCCCTGCCCTCGCCGACGATCGACTGGACCGTCTCGGATGGCGTTTCCGAAATTCCGATTGAGGAGCGCAGCGAACGCGAGATCACCCATGTCCAGGGCAAGACGGAGAGCGGTGAAATCGGTGTGGTCCAGGTCACGCCCGATGGTACCCCTGGCGGCAACCCCGCCTTTGACGTGACGCCCAACCGGCTGGTCACAGGGCTGATCACCGAACGCGGCGTCTGCGAAGCCTCCGAGGAAGGCCTGGCCGGGCTGTTCCCGGAAATGGCCGCTGCCAAGTCCGCATGACCGGGGCGTCTGAGGTGAAACCGCCCTACCAGGATTGCACCGGGCTACGGCAGGCGGTGATCGACGCCTGCCTTGAGATGAATGCCACCGGGATCAACCAGGGCACATCCGGCAATATCTCCGTTCGGGCGGGCGATCATATGCTGATCACCCCCTCCGGCGTGCCTTATGAAAAGATGACCCCCGCGGATCTGGTTTGTATGCCGCTGGACGGCAGTGCCGCGCCAGAGGGTCAGCTGAAACCCTCCACCGAGTGGCCGTTTCACTTGGCGATCCTGCAGGCCAAGCCTGCCGTCAACGCCGTTGTCCATGCTCATCCTGTCTATTGCAGCGCGCTGGCGATGAACCGGCAGTCAATCCCCGCCTGCCACTATATGGTGGCGGCCTTTGGCGGCAGCGACGTGCCGGTGGCGGACTATGCCCTGTTCGGCAGCCGCCAGCTGTCGGAAAATATCACCCGCGCTTTGCAGAACCGCAGTGCTTGCCTGATGGCCAACCATGGCGCGGTCGCCACAGGTGAAAGCCTTCCCCGCGCGCTCTGGAGGATGACGGAACTCGAAACACTGGCAAAGGGTTATGCGACCAGCCTGACCTTGGGAAAAACGCATATCCTGAGCGAAGACGAGATGGCGGCGGTGATCGCAGCCTTCGCTGATTACGGCCTGAAAGACAGCCGCTGATTTTGCGCGGACGCAAAGCACAACCGGGGTGAGCCGCCCGCCGCAGGCAATCCCTACCGAACTTGCCGCACTGGCTCCGGAACTTTCCCGATGTGTTTGATATTTAGCGGAAATCTGTGGTGCCCAAGGAGAGACTCGAACTCTCACGATGTTGCCATCGGGGGATTTTGAATCCCCTGCGTCTACCATTCCGCCACTTGGGCCACGCCCTTTTCCTAGCCAAGCCTGCCGCCAAGGTCCAGAGGCAAAACGGCCCTTCTGCGCCGAATTCACACCCCGTTGCAATTTCATCCGCAGCAAAGGTTGACGGAGGCCGGCGCACGTGCCACGTCCCTCTGCAAACGCCGTTGAGGACGCAGGGCGCAGCATGCTGAAACCGTTATATGACCGGACGATGGCCTTGGCCGATCACCCCAAGGCGCTCTGGTGTCTGGCCGCTGTGGCCTTTGTCGAAAGCTCGGTATTTCCGATTCCGCCCGACGTGCTGATGATCCCGATGATCCTGGCCCGCCCGTCCCGCGCCTGGCTGATTGCACTGGTGGCCTTGGCGGCCTCTGTCGCAGGCGGAATGCTCGGCTATGCCATCGGTGCCTTCTTCTATGACAGCATTGGCCAGCCGGTGCTGGAGGCGATGGGCAAAGGCGGCGCCATGTCGGAATTCAACGCCCGCTTCAACGACTTTGGCTTCTGGGCGGTTCTCGGCGCCGGCATCACGCCGTTCCCCTACAAGGTGATCACTATCATGTCGGGCTGGACAGGCATGCCGCTTGGGACCTTCATTGCCACCTCTATCCTTGCGCGGGCACTGCGTTTTTTCATCGTGGCTGGTCTGCTCTGGCAGTTCGGGGCCCCGATCCGCGACTTCATTGAACGCCGCCTGGGGCTGGTCTTCTCGGCCTTTATGGTCGTCCTGTTCGGCGGCTTCCTGATGGTGAGGTTTCTCTGATCATGCACCGCTTATTGATTGTCATCGCTGCCACCGGCTCTGCCGCACTGCTGCTTGGGGCGCTGGGCTTCCAGTACATTGGCGAGATGGCGCCCTGCAAACTGTGCTACTGGCAGCGCTATCCGCATGCTGCGGCGGCCGGGATCGGCGTTCTGGCACTGATCATTCCCAGTGCGGTGCTGCCTTATCTGGGGGCGCTGGCGGCGCTGTCCACTGCCGGGGTCGGCGTCTATCATACCGGTGTTGAGCGCGGCTGGTGGGAAGGCCCCTCCACCTGCACCTCCGGGCCGGTGAGCGGGCTGTCGCCCGATCAGCTGATGGAGCAGATCATGGCCGCGCCGTTGGTGCGCTGCGATGAGGTCCCGTGGGAGCTGTTTTCCCTCTCCATGGCCAGCTGGAATGCCATTGCCTCCTTTGGCCTGGCGCTGATCTGGATTGCCGCCGCCAACCATGCCCGCAAGAAAGGTTAACGGTCCGGTAAGCTGAAACCAGGCCGCTAACCCATTGATCGCGTTTAGGCCGTCCCGGCTTCAGGTGTCCTTTTTCGTGGCCAGCAGCAGATTTGTTTCGCTGCTCACCACCCCCTCAAAGGTGCGGATCTTGGCCAGCGCTGCGTCCAGTGTTTCCAAAGTCTCGGTCCCGAGTTCGATGATCAAATCCCAGCGGCCGTTGGTTGTGTGAATCGCCCGCACCTCCGGCAGCCCTTGCAGCTGCCGGGTGATCCGGCTGGTACCGCGGCCCTCGATGCCGATCATCATCAGGCCGCGCACCGGATCGCGCAGCACATCCTCCTTCAGCACCACGGTGAACCCCAGAATGTCGCCGCGCGCCTGCAGCCGCTCGATCCTGGCCCGCACCGTCGTCCGCGACAGGTTCAGTTCCAGCGCCAGGTCTGACAAAGACGCCCGCGCATTGTGGCGCAGCGCAGAGATCAGACGCTCATCCGTTTTGTCCATACTCCACCTCAATTTGAACAATCAGTTCCCATTATGCGCAAAGTGATGACTGGATTCCATCACATTTCGGAAGTTAACAGGAAGAAAGCCAACGTTTTGAGAGAGCAAAACCGTGACGTCGCAACATTGCATTCTAATTGGAGCCCCGGTCGACAGCGGCAAGCGCCGGGCCGGCTGCCTGATGGGCCCGGACGCCTACCGGACCGCTGGGATTGCCGCCGCCCTGGAAAGCCTTGGCCACACGGTGGAAGATATTGGCAACCTGGCGCCGGAGGCCCATCCTGCCGACACCAATGACGGACTCGTCTACGCCCGCAACGAAACCATCGGCTGGACTTCGCGCCTCGCGCAGGCTGCCGAAGACGCGCTGGAGTGCGGCCTGCCGGTGTTCCTGGGCGGCGATCACTCGCTGTCGCTGGGATCCGTGGCCGGGGCTGCAAACTTTGCCGCAAAGGAAGGCCGGCCGCTGTTTGTGCTTTGGCTGGACGCGCATACGGATTTCCACACGCCGGAGACATCGGACAGCGGCAATCTGCACGGCACACCGGTTGGATATTTCACTGGGCGCAGGGGGTTCGACGACTTTCCTGAAGTTCTGAACCCGGTTCCCGAGGAGAATGTCTGCATGATCGGTCTGCGGTCTGTGGACACTCAGGAGCGGCTCGCGCTGGAAGACAGTTCCATCCGCACCCATGACATGCGCCATATCGATGAAAACGGCATTGCCGGTCCGCTGAACCGGTTCCTGGATCAGGTCGCAGAGGCCAATGGCATGCTTCACGTCTCGCTGGATGTGGACTTTCTCGACCCCTCGGTTGCGCCCGCTGTCGGCACCACTGTTCCCGGCGGTGCCACCGTGCGCGAGGCGCACCTGGTCTGCGAAATTCTGCACGACTCCGGCCTGATGACCTCGCTGGATCTGGTTGAGCTGAACCCGTTCCTGGATGAGCGCGGCCGCACGGCGCATCTGATGGTGGACCTCTGCGCCTCCGCCCTGGGCCGCCGAGTGTTCGACCGCCCGACACGGAGCTACCAGTGACCAGCCTGCAAGCCCCCTCTGCGGTGGTGATGATCCGGCCGCATCATTTCCGCTCGAATCCGGAAACAAAGGGTGACAACGCCTTTCAAACATTGGCCAATGCCTCGGCCACGGCAACCGCGGCCCAGGCGCTGGCGGAATTCGATGGCGCCGTTGAAGCCCTGCGCGGCGCGGGCGTTTCGGTGCATGTGTTCGACGATACCACCACCGAAACCCCGGACAGCGTGTTTCCCAACAATTGGTTCTCTACCCATGCCGGCGGCCACGTTGCGGTTTATCCGATGTTTGCGAAGAACCGCCGCAAGGAGCGCCGCTGGGATGTGATCGAGCTGCTGAAACGGGAGTACCGGGTTCAGGATGTCATCGACTATTCCGGCCTGGAACAGGACGGGCTTTCGCTGGAAGGCACCGGTGCCATGGTGCTGGACCACATCGGCCGCATTGCCTACACCGTGAAGTCCAACCGCGCCGACCCTGTGCTGCTGGAGCGCTTTTGTACTCATTTCAACTTTGAACCCATGGTGTTCGAAGCCAAAGATGAAGCGGGCCGCGACGTGTATCACACCAATGTTCTGATGGGGATCGGCACCGGTTACGCGCTGATCTGCCTGGACATGGTTGCCGATCCCGCCCGCCGCGTTGAGGTTGCCGCACGGCTGGAGGAAACCGGGCGGCAGGTAATTGACCTCACGCCCCATCAGATCGCCAGTTTCGCAGGCAACGCCCTGGAGCTTACTGGCCGCGAACGGCTTCTGGCTCTGTCGGCCAAGGCGCTGGACGCGCTGCGTCCGGATCAGATTTCAGTCATTGAACAGAGCGCAGAGCCGCTGCCGCTGAGCATTCCCACCATCGAAACCGCAGGCGGGTCGGTGCGCTGCATGCTGGCAGGCATCCACCTGAGCCCCCGTGAAAGGAAATCCGCATGACACAGCCTTCGGACAAGGCACTGGTGCCTTTTGTCAGCGTCGACAACATGATGCGCCTCATTCATCACGTCGGCATCGAGCAGATGATGCGCGATCTGGCCGAATATGTGGAAGAAGACTTCAAGCGCTGGGAGCTGTTTGACAAAACCCCGCGCGTCGCCAGCCACTCCGACGTCGGTGTGATCGAGCTGATGCCGACCTCCGATGGGGAGGCCTATGGCTTCAAGTATGTGAACGGCCACCCCAAGAACACGTCCGAAGGGCTGCAAACCGTCACCGCATTCGGCTTGCTGGCGGATGTCTACACCGGTTACCCGGTGCTGCTGACCGAAATGACCATGCTGACCGCGCTGCGCACCGCCGCGACCTCAGCAATGGCCGCCAAGTATCTGGCCCCAAAGGGGTCGACCACGATGGCGATGATCGGCAACGGGGCCCAGTCTGAATTCCAGACGCTGGCGATGAAGGCAATCATCGGCCTGAGATCCGTGCGCCTGTATGATAATGACCCGGCCGCGACCGAAAAATGCGCCCGCAACCTGCAAGGAATGGGAATAGAGGTCGTGTCCTGCAAGACGCCGGAGGAAGCGATCGAAGGCGCGCAGATCCTCACCACCTGCACCGCGGACAAGCAGTATGCCACCATTCTGACCGACAACATGGTGGGCAGCGGCGTCCACATCAACGCGATTGGCGGCGACTGCCCTGGCAAGACCGAACTGGCGCCCGGCATCCTCAACCGGTCCGACGTTTTTGTCGAATACCCGCCGCAAACCCGGATCGAGGGCGAGATCCAGCAGATGCCGGAAGATTTTGCCGTGACCGAACTGTGGGAAGTGATTGCGGGCAATAAACAGGGCCGCACCGGTGACCGCCAGATCACGCTGTTTGACAGCGTCGGCTTTGCCATCGAGGACTTCTCGGCGCTGCGCTATATCCGCGACCGCATCAAGGGGACCGATTACTTCATCGACCTGGACATGCTTGCTGACCCTGACGATCCGCGCGATCTGTTCGGTATGCTTCAGCGCGCCAAACCCTGAGGCGCCGCGCCCTGACACCCAGCAAAGGCGGCCCGCTGAACTGAGGCCGCCGGCACCTCCGGCCTCCTTGTCTGTTCGCCGCAGTCAGCGGCATCTGCCGGCACTGCTCATGGGGATCTGAGCAGTCGCCCCACCGGGAGCAGGCACTCAGGCAAAGAGGCCGGAACCCTTCTTTTCCAAGTAGATGGACGGTTTCGCTTAAGCGTCCAGCTCAGTATCCCAGTACAGGAAGTCCATCCAGCTTTCGTGCAGGTGGTTGGGCGGAAACTTTCGTCCTGTATTGCGCAGCTCCTCCGCCCCCGGCCGCCGCGGCGGTTTGCGCAGCGACATGCCGGCCCGGTGCAGCGATTTGGACCCTTTCTTCAGATTGCAGGGGCTGCAGGCCGCCACGACATTTTCCCAGCTGGTCACACCGCCGGCCGCGCGCGGCACCACATGGTCAAAGGTCAGCTCACCCTTGCTGCCACAGTACTGGCAGCGGAATTCATCCCGCAGAAACAAATTAAAGCGCGTGAAGGCCACGCGCTTTTGAGGTTTCACATAATCTTTCAGAACCACCACAGACGGTATTCGGATCTCGGTACTCGGACTGTGCACCACCTCGTCGTATTCGGCCACAATGGCCACCCGGTCCAGCCAAGCGGCCTTGACCGCATCCTGCCAGGTCCACAAAGACAAAGGATAATAGGAGAGCGGCCGGTAGTCCGCGTTCAGCACCAATGCCGGGTGCTGCTTCAGCGCCCCCGGAGATCTGACAAACTCTGCTCTGAAATCGCCATCCATTTTTGAACGTCTTCCTCGCCCTGATCTTCCGTGTTGCGGAACCAGAGCGGGGAACCCGCCCCAGCCTAACTTTGACTATATATCGTGGTTAGCGCCTGACAAGCCCTGATGATCCACAATATGTCGGGAGCAATCTGTGCTGCTTCCGTGACACCGCGGTGACACTTATCCACAGGGGCTTGGCCTCCGGGGCTCTTGCCCTGCGGCGCCGGGACCCCTATTGCCGTGCCATGACCCGCCTGATCCGTTTCAACAAGCCCTATGACGTTCTGCCCCAGTTCACCGACCGCGGCAGCCAGGACAGCCCGCGGCCCACGCTGAGCAATTATATCGACTGCCCGGGCGTCTATGCGGCCGGCCGCCTGGACCGGGACAGCGAAGGGCTGATGCTGCTGACCGACAACGGCCGTCTGCAAGCCTGGATCACCGACCCCAAGCATAAGATGGACAAAACCTATTGGGTTCAAGTCGAAGGAATTCCGGATCAGGACGCTCTCAGAGCATTGTCGGAAGGTGTCGAACTAAAGGACGGAAAAACCAGGCCCGCCAAGGCCCGGCTGATGCCCGAACCGCCGGGCCTGTGGGTGCGCACGCCGCCGGTCCGGATGCGCAAGACCGTTCCCGATTGCTGGATCGAACTTACCATCCGCGAGGGCCGCAACCGGCAGGTGCGCCGGATGACGGCGGCGGTCGGGCATCCCACGCTGCGCCTGATCCGCTACAGCATCGGCGCCTGGACGCTTGACGGGCTCGCGCAAGGAACATGGGAGGATCTGGAACCGCCCCGGGTTCTCGGACCGCCGAAACCTTCGCAAAAGCCGCCGCGCCGCCCCAAGGCTTCCTTGGCGCGCCCGGCAAAAGGTGACAGACCCCGCCGCCGCTGATAGCCTGCAGCCATGCTGCCGCACGCCCCTGCCCCGATCGCCATTCTCGAAGCGTCGCTCTATGTTGACGACTTGGACGCAGCCGAAGACTTTTATGGCCGTATCTTAGGGCTGGAACGTATTCAGAGGGTGGCAAACCGGCATGTTTTTTTCCGCTGCGGACCCTCCGTCCTGCTGCTGTTCAACGCTGAGGAAACCGTGAAACCACCGGGCAACCCGCGGCTGCCGGTGCCGCCGCACGGCGCCCGCGGGCCCGGGCACGTGTGCTTTGCACAGACCAGGGAAGAATTGCTCTTGATGCGCGCCAGGCTCAAAAAAGCCGGTGTTGCGATAGAGGCTGAGTTTGATTGGCCGAGTGGCGCCCGGTCCGTCTATTTTCGCGATCCGGCCGGAAATTCAGTTGAAATCGCCGAACCGCATCTGTGGGCACCCTGACCTTCCGCGCAAACGGAAGGCCAGGTTTTTCAGCAGGTTACAGCCCAAGCTTGTCGCGCATGAACGCCAGGGCCACGCTCAGCCCGTCGGGCGCGATGCCATGCGCGGTGCCCTTCTGGATATGGGCAAAAACATCCTGGAAGCCCGCCTCCTGCAGCGCTTCGGCAGCCTCGGGCAGCGACTGCACCGGCACCACGTCGTCCTGGTCGCCATGCACCAGCAGCACTGGCATCTTTGAGACCGCTTCATCCTTCAGCAGTTCGGGCTCCAGCAGCCGGCCGGAGAAGGCAACGATCCCTGCCACTGCGTCCTCGCGGCGCGGTGCCACATGCAGGCTCATCATGGTGCCCTGGCTGAAGCCGAACAGCACGACCTGTTCCGGCAGCACGTCCTCGTCCACCATCAGCGCATCCAGGAAGGCGTTCAGATCCTCAATTGCCGACAGCATGCCGCGCATGCTCTCTTCCTCAGATGAGCCGTCAATCCAGGGGATCGGAAACCACTGGAAGCCAAAAGGCGCGCCGGCGCAGGCCTCCGGCGCATCCGGAGCGACAAACAGCGTATCCGGCAGATGCTCCCCCAGCGGATCGGCCAGCCCCAGCAAATCAGCTCCATTGGCGCCATAGCCATGCAGGAACACCACAATCGAGCGGGTGCTGCCGGAAACCGGCTCTTTGCGGCCGGCATTCAGTACACGAGTCATCGGATCCCTTCCCTGTCCTTCGCCACCCGGTAATAGGCCCAGAGAATGCGCGCCGCAACCGACCGCCAGGGGGACCAGGCTTCGGCCATTTGCCGCATTTCGCGTTCCTTGGGCCGGGCGGGCAGCTCAAACAGCACCCGCGCCGCCTCCTGCAAGGCAAGATCACCATGGGCAAACACATCCGCGCGGCCCAGCGAAAACATCGCATATATCTCTGCCGTCCAGAGGCCGACACCCGGAACCTGAACCAGCGTTGCAATCACCTCGGCGTCAGGGGCATCGCGCAAGGCTTTGAAATCAATACGTGCATCTGCCAGGGCGCGGGCATAGCGGATTTTCTGACGGCTTAGGCCAGCGGCGCGCAAATCGTCATCCGTAGCGGCAAGGATTTTGCGTGGGCCGGTGAGTTCCGTCTCTTTCATCCGCGTCCAGATCGCGTTGGCCGAAGCCACGCTGACCTGCTGGCTGACAATCGCGCTCAGAAGTTCCGCAAACCCGTCCGGCCTCCGCCTGAGCGGAAGCGCGCCGGTCAGTTCCAGCGCCCCGGCAAACCGGCTGTCCTGCGCCGCCAGCCACGCGGCACCTTCGGACACGCAGGCGTCACACTGGATGATCCGGCCCACACCCGGCAGGAATGTCTGCACTTCTGACGCCACGTCACCCCCTGATTGGCAGCTGTTGAAAGAAAGCGTGATCGGCAAGCCAATGCCGCTGGCTTGCTCCTCAACATATTCACCGTTACGCATCCCATATGACCATGAGCATGACCACCCCCAGCGACGCCGTCGCCAAGAAAAACGTCGCCATCCTGGTGCTGGCCCAAGCGATCCTCGGCGCGCAGATGCCGATGATCTTTACCATCGGCGGCCTTGCGGGGCAGTCGCTGGCGTCGAACCCCTGTTTTGCAACGCTGCCGATCTCGCTGATCGTCGGCGGGTCGATGCTGGCCGCCACGCCAATTTCGGCAATCATGCAGCGCTGGGGCCGCCGGGCGGGTTTCTTTGTCGGCGCCGCCTTTGGCGCTGTTGGCGGGCTGGTCGGCGCCTATGGTCTGTATCTGGGCTCCTTCCCCATCTTTCTGCTCGGCAGCCTGCTGACCGGCGTCTACATGAGCGCGCACGGGTTTTACCGCTTTGCCGCCGCCGATACAGCCTCCGAAGCCTTCCGCCCCAAGGCGATCTCTTACGTTATGGCAGGCGGGCTGGCGGCGGCGATCATCGGGCCGCAGATTGTGAAGGCCACCAGCCAAGCTTTTGTTATTCCATTCCTTGGCACTTATCTGGCCGTAATTGCGGTCAACGTCCTGGGCGCTGCGCTGTTCCTGTTTCTCGAAATTCCTAAACCGCCTGCCCCCACTGAGGACAGCCCAAAGGGCCGCAGCCGGATGGAACTGCTGAAGACTCCGGTGATCGCGGTGGCAGTTATTTGCGCGATGGTTTCCTATGCGCTGATGAACCTGGTGATGACCTCGACCCCGCTGGCCGTTGTCGGCTGCGGCTATACCGAGGGCAACGCCGCGGATGTGGTCACCTGGCATGTACTGGCGATGTATGTGCCCTCTTTCTTTACGGGCCACCTGATTGCCCGTTTCGGCGTGGAAAAAATCGTCGCCGCCGGTTTGGTGATCCTCGCAGGTGCCGGTGCCGTCGCGCTGCAAGGCGTTGATCTGGAGAACTTCTTCATAGCGCTGGTGCTGCTGGGCATCGGCTGGAACTTTGGTTTCATCGGCGCCACCACGATGCTGGCCGGCGCGCATGAAAGCTATGAGCGCGGCCGGATGCAGGGGCTGAACGACCTCCTGGTCTTTGGCGGCGTCACCATGGCCTCGCTGGCATCTGGCGGGCTGATGAACTGCTCGGGCGGCAACCCGGTGGAGGGCTGGAGCGCAGTGAACATGGCCATGGCCCCCTTCCTGGTGCTGGCGGGCGGCGCGCTGATGTGGCTGGTGTTGCGCCCTAAAGAGGCCTGATGTCCTAGCGGCAGGCAAAAAGAAAGGCGCCCGGGGAGGCGCCTTTTTCTTTGGCAGGGGTTTACCAGCGCCCCAGGGCTGTACGCCACATCAAACCGGCCCTGCGCCGGAACTCGCTCTGCCCAAGCGCGCCTTGCGCCACCCGTTCGGGCTGCCGGATGGCCTGTTTCAGCAGGCCCTCCGCTTGCCAGCCCGCCAGCAGCGCAGCGCCCGACTGCTTCGAAATCCTCCCGCCGCGTGAGCGGGAGTTTTGTATTTTCTCCAACCCCTTATGCGCCAAAGCTTGCACACCCTCCAGGGTGCCGTCCAACAGAGGTATCCGCTTTTGCGCCTCCAGTTCCGGAATGGCGCGCAGCCAATTGGCGACACCAGTGCCATAGGCAAAATCGCGCACCGCAGCCTCATCCGCCCGACCCAAGGACGCGGCCGCCATCCACATCAGCGACCCGCTGGTCCGGTCGATATAGCTGTCAAAAGCGGCCTCATCCTCAAAGGGGTCTTTGTAGATGTCCCAGCGCCGTGCCTCGGCCATGCCGTCGATGCAGGCCGCAAGCTCCGGCTTGAGCAGTTGCGCCAAGGGTGTCGCCACATAGTGGCGCCGGACCGGCTTGCCTTCGGCGATCTCCGCCCCGACGTCGCGCCACCACTGCACCCGCATTTCGGCAATCATGCTCTCCTGGCTGGCCCAGGGTGCGCGCGCCAGCTCGATATTGAAGGCGTACAGCGCAAACAGCAGCGGCCGCGCCTGAACCGGCGCGGCCATCGTGGCCAGAAACCGGTCCGGGTCGCTCTTTTGCACCAGGTCGGCGCAGGCCGTCAGGTCCGCGTCAAACTGCATCCGTCCGCCCGGTTCCGCAGTCATGCACCAGCTTCCAGCGGATTGCATCCAGCAGCGCCTCAAACGATGCGTCTATGATGTTCGGGCTGACACCAACAGTGGACCAGCGGCGGCCCTGGCTGTCCTCACTGTCGATGATGACGCGGGTAACAGCTTCGGTTCCGCCCTGGGTGATCCGCACTTTAAAGTCGACCAGCCGCATGTCCTCCAGCTGTGACGAGTAGCGCCCAAGATCCTTGATCAGCGCCCGGGCCAGCGCGTTCACCGGGCCGCGGTCGCTGCCGGTTTCATCCAGCGATTCACTGACAGACAACCGTTTTTCGCCATCGACCTTCACCACCACAACCGCCTCCGACAGGCTCACCATGCGGTTGTACTTGTTCTTGCGGCGCTCGACGGTGACCTTGTAGCGCTTGACCTCAAAGAACTCCGGCAGCTGGTCCAGCTCATCGCGCGCCAGCAGTTCGAACGAAGCCTGCGCTGTATCGTAGGAATAGCCTTCCGCCTCGCGCTCCTTGATCCGCTCCAGAATCCGCGCCAGCGCTGGGTTGCCCTTATCAACAGACAGCCCCGCATCGGTCAAACGCTTGCGCAGGTTCGACTGCCCGGCCTGGTTCGACATCGGGATGACGCGCGCATTGCCGACCTTATCCGGCTCGATATGCTCATAGGTCGACGGATCCTTGAGGATCGCGCTGGCATGCAGCCCCGCCTTATGGGCAAAGGCTGACGCCCCCACATAGGCTGCCTGCCGCACCGGAACCCGGTTCAGGATATCATCCAGCATCCGGCTGATGCGGGTCAGCCCGGCAAGCGCCTGCAGGCTCACACCGGTCTCGAACTGGCTGGCATAGGGCTCCTTCAGCAGCAGTGTCGGGATCAGCGCGGTCAGGTTGGCATTCCCGCAGCGTTCGCCCAAACCATTCAGCGTTCCTTGGATCTGCCGCGCCCCTGCGTCTACCGCAGCCAATGAGCACGCCACGGCATTTTCCGTGTCGTTATGGGTGTGTATACCCAGTTTCTCACCCGGAATTCCGGCGCCAACAACCTCTGTGACGATGCGGCTCACCTCGGCCGGCAGCGCGCCGCCATTGGTGTCGCACAGCACCACCCAGCGCGCTCCGGCCTCCAGCGCGGCCCGGCAAGCCGCCAGTGCATAGTCCGGATTGTCCTTGTAGCCGTCAAAAAAATGCTCGGCGTCAAACAGCGCCTCGCGCCCCTGCGCCACGATATGGGCGACCGAGGCGCGGATGTTGTCGAGGTTCTCCTCCAGCGTGATCCCCAGCGCGTGGGTCACGTGATAGTCGTGGCTTTTGCCGACCAGACACACCGCTTGGGTGCCCGCATTCATCACTGCCGCCAGCACATCATCGTTGTCCGCCGACCGCCCGGCCCGCTTGGTCATGCCAAAGGCGGTCATGGTGGCACGGGTGTCCGGCGCTTCGCTGAAAAACGCGCTGTCTGTCGGATTCGCCCCGGGCCAGCCGCCCTCGATATAGTCGATACCAAGATCGTCCAGCGCCCGCGCGATCTGCTTCTTTTCCGCGGTGGAGAATTGAACGCCTTGGGTCTGCTGCCCGTCGCGCAACGTGGTGTCGTAAAGATAGAGGCGTTCCTTGGCCATCAAAGCGCCTCCATCGACAGGAGGTTCTGAAAAGTTCTCACGATCCTCACAACCCACGTTCCTTCATGCTTTTTTCGAGGCCAAGACGAAAGGACTTCAATTTTTTGAGAGTTTTTCTCCAACGATCTTGACGTGTTATTTCAGATGCCGAGACGCCTTCCACACTAGTTGAAACGGCTCCTTTATGACGTAGACGTGGTCCAAGTTCCCACTCGTAACCTTCTGCAAGATCCTTTACTTCAAATCCTAAGTCATTGAGCGCATCTCGGGCTCCGTCAGCGTCACTAAAGAACTGACTTCCTGTTTCGCGGTCGCCAGCCTTAAAGCTTGCCTTACCTTTTACTTTGAGCAAGTCCCGCACTGCCATTAGTGCTTCGACTTCAGACTTAAAGAACGATTTGTCCAATTGTTCACCTTCTAAGTACCAGGCCCCCATCTCGTCCGTCAGAAGTCCCAGCATCCGGGCTGAGGCCAGCAGCCCCGCGGCATCGCCCGCCGCTGCCAGCTTGTGCAGCTCGGCAATGGCGCCCGCGGAATTGAGGTCATCCGCCAGCGCCTCCAGGACCGCGGCAGCAGCGCTGGACGCGGGTTCGATGCCCGCGGTCAGCGCCCGCCACTTGCGCAGCGTTGCCTCTGCCTCCTTGGCCTTCTTATCGGTCCAGTCCATCGGCTTGCGGTAGTGGGTTTGCAGAAACACCAGCCGGATCACCTCGCCGGGGTAACCCTGATCCAGAAGATCGCGCACGGTGAAAAAGTTGCCCAGCGATTTGGACATCTTCTTGCCTTCGACCTGCAGCATCTCGTTGTGCAGCCAGAAACGTGCAAACTCACCCTCCGGATGGGCGCAGCAGCTTTGCGCAATTTCATTCTCATGGTGCGGGAACATCAGGTCGTTGCCGCCGCCGTGAATGTCAAAGTTCTCCCCAAGCAACTCATAAGACATTGCCGAGCACTCGATATGCCAGCCCGGCCGCCCCCGGCCCCAGGGGCTGTCCCAGCCCGGCAGATCCTCGGTGGAGGGCTTCCACAGCACAAAATCCATCGGGTTCTTTTTATAGGGCGCTACCTCAACCCGGGCGCCGGCGATCATGTCATCAACAGACCGGCCTGACAGATTGCCGTAACGGTCCTTCCAGCTGTCGACAGCAAACAGCACATGTCCCTCTGCGGCATAGGCGTGGCCCTTGGCGATCAGGTCCTCAATCATCGCCACCATCTGCGGGATGTACTCCGTTGCCCGCGGCATGTGGTTGGGCTGCAGCGCGCCAAGCTCGCCCATATCATCCAGAAACCACTGTGTGGTCTCCGCGGTGATGTCGCCGATCGGGCGTCCGCTTTCGGCGGCGCGGGCGTTGATCTTGTCGTCAACGTCGGTGAAGTTCCGGGCGTAAGTTACTTGATCTGCGCCATAAACTTCTCGCAGCAGCCGGTACAGCACATCGAACACCACCACCGGCCGGGCATTGCCAAGATGCGCCCGGTCATAGACGGTAGGCCCGCAGACATACATCCGCACGTTACTGGCGTCGATCGGCTCAAAGACCTCTTTCTTGCGGGTCTTTGTGTTGTGCAGCTTGATCACTATGTCCTTGGTTCCCATGCCCGTTCCTTTCCCATGCCCAGCTCTCAGATGGCCGGCATAACCCATTGCGCGCAGCGCGGGCTTAGCAAGTTGTCAGGGAAATGAAAACGACAGAAACCAGCCCGCTGATATGTCAGCAGGTAATGCAGCAAATGATGGCGGTGCATTTCTGGTTCATAAGGGCTGCTTAGCATGGGCCGCCAGCCCCGCCAAGCCTTTTGCCCCAAATAGCAAAAAGGCCGCCCCGTCTGCCTTGGGTACAGACCGGGCGGCCAGCGGCGCGGCGGAAAAGCGCCGCCGCGCCAGCGTGTGCGTCAGATTAGAACTTGAACGACGCGCGCAGCGAAACCGAGGTGGCATCTGCGCCCACACCGGAGTTGCCGAAATCGTCGAACTCATGCTCCAGCACTTCGCCGCCGATCTGCCACTGGTCGGTGACCTGATAGGCCAGGCCGACGCCGTAGAACTCACCGGTTTCGCTGCCCAGCGAGCTGTCGGCCTCAGCCACACCGCCGGTCACATAGGCCAGAACGTTGCCGAAGTCGTAACCGGCTTTCACCTTGGCGCGTGCGACGGAATCCACGGTTGCGCCGCCGCCCAGGTCCACGTCGGTGGTGTCATAGTCCAGTTCGCCACCCAGGACGAAACGGCCGAAATCATAGTTGTAACCGGCGTGGATACCGTAAGCGGCATCGTCACCCGAGGCTCCGTTGGTTGCGTCCACGTCCAGCTGGCCGATCTGGCCACCCAGGTAGAAACCGGTCCAGTCGCCGCCATCATTGGCCACCGGCACGGGTGCCGGTGCCGGCGCGGGTTCGACCACCGGCTCACTGATGTTGCCGGCAAATGCTGCACTGCCCATTACGGCTGCGATGGCTGTCATAGCTACGAAACGAGTCATTTAGACTTCTCCTTTTGCAGTCCCGGCGCAGGTTGTGCGCCGTTGGAGCTTACAAAAGGGCTCCGTGCCCGAACTTCCAGTCTTTCCGGCTCACGTTCCCTTGAGCTGGCAATGACTGGCCGAAATTCCCCTGCTGCGTGCGCTTTTCCGCCGGCCGCGGCTGACGGAATTCGGATAAGCCATTGAAATATGATTGCGGGCACCTAGCGGGAGGCCTGTCTACCCGGCTGCTTCACGCCTGCCCACGCGGCAACGCCTGTCAGAACCGGAAGGCCGCGCTGATAGAAAGAGTCTCGCCGCGCGGGCGGCCGCTGCCGTCCCTGGGCCCAGCTTCGTGATGCAGCACTTCACCCCTCAGCTGCAGCGCCCGGTTGAGGGACACGCGCATCCCCAACCCGAACAGCGTCCCCTGACGCTTGCCGCCTGAAGTTTCGGCCTGCAGCCCGCCGAGCGTGACAACACCCGTTGCCGGCCCAAAGTCGTAGCCGGCATGCAGGCGCAGCTGGTGGGTTTCGTCCGCTTGCACTGCCCGCGTCAGCAGGCCGGACCGGTTGGACGCAACAGTGCCGCCGAAGATAATGCTGCCGAACTCCCGGATAAAGGCCAGCTGGAACGCCTGCGGCTCCGCGCTGCCGCCGCCGGAAGGGGCGCGAGCGGAGGTGTTGAACAGCGGCCGCGCCCACCCTTCTGCCGAACTTGACTGGCCAAAAGTAAGCGCCACCGTGACACCCGCGGCAAAGGCATGGATAAGTGCGGTTTTCCTGACCATCGGCATGTCTCTCTGCCTCTTTGAAATGCGCCGTGTCAGCGCGCCATCCCCAGGGCCCCAGTATCACCGTTAATGATTAATATTCGGTTCCCAGGGTCATCCTGCCAATATCCACCCGCCCCGCATAGCGTCAAAAATCGAAGTCCCACCATTAAAAGTCAAAACATTTACTTAAAGCCACTGCTTCAAGACTGTCCAAAGCCGCCTCTGAACCCGGGTGAAATTCTTGTCGTTTTTTTCACACTGGTCGCAATTGTGCTAGAAACCCCTTCCAGGGCTGGCACTCTTCAGCAAACCAGAGGGAGTCCGCATGCAGGGTGAACGCTGCCTTGTCAGCCTGATCTTCCGCACCATCGGTGCGGCACGCGGGCGTGCGGCCAGAGGACGGCCGTTCTGAGCTGAAATTCCAGAATTTTATGCTCATCCAACTGAAAGGCTAAATGTAATGAACGACCAAGCCTCCTCCCGCGCTGGCCGCAGCGGCGGACGCAACGCGCGCCGTGCAGCCCGCGCTGCAGCACTGCCCGATCATCTGCGTCCCGTACGTCCGGGAATGGAATCCAAAGCCCTCCAAGTTCTCAGCCCGCAGGACATGGAGAAGATCCATCAGACCGCACTGACCGCACTGGAAGAAATCGGCCTCGCCGATGCGCCTCAAAGCGGCATCGGCTACCTCACCGCGGCAGGCTGCACTCTGGGCGACGATGGCCGGATCCGCTTCCCCCGCGCCCTGGTCGAAGACACCATTGCCAAGGCAAACCGCTCCGTCACCCTTTACAGCCGGGACGGCAAGACCGACCTGCAGCTCTCTGGCGGCCGGGTCCATTACGGCACCGCCGGCGCCGCGGTCAGCATGGTGGACGTGCATGGCAAGACCTACCGCGACTCCACCGTGCAGGACCTGCACGACGCCGCGCGCATCTGTGACCAGCTTGACAATATCCACTTTGTCCAGCGCCCGATGGTGTGCCGCGACATCGCCGATAACTGCGAGATGGATCTGAACTCGATCTACGCCACCACCGCCGGGACCACCAAACATGTGGGCGTCTCCTTCACTGAGCCGGGCTTCGTGAAACCCGGGCTGGAGCTGCTGCACATGATTGCTGGCGGCGAGGACAAATGGCGCGAGCGCCCCTTCGTCTCGAACTCCAACTGCTTTGTGGTTCCGCCGTTGAAATTTGCCACGGAATCCTGCGAGGTGATGGAGGAATGCATCAAGGGCGGTATGCCAGTGCTGCTGCTGTCGGCGGGCATGGCAGGCGCGACCGCCCCTTCCACCATTGCCGGCGCAATTGCCCAGGCAGTTGCGGAATGCCTGGCCGGACTGGTTTACGTAAACGCCGTAAAGCCCGGTGCACCCGCGATTTTCGGGACTTGGCCCTTTGGCTTGGACCTGCGGACCGGCGCGATGTCCGTGGGCTCCGGCGAACAGGCCTTGCTGACCGCTGGCTGCGCCCAGATGCACAAATTCTATGACTTGCCCGGCGGTGCCGCTGCGGGTGCCTCGGATTCGAAAATGCCCGATATGCAGGCCGGCTGGGAGCAGATGTGTTCTGCCGTCATGGCGGGTCTCTCAGGTCTGAATATGGCTTACGAGGCCGCGGGCATGCACGCCTCGCTGCTGGGCTTCTGCCATGAGTCGCTGATCCTCGACAACGATCTGCTGGGCCAGGCGCAGCGCTGCGTGCGCGGCATCGAAGTGAACGAAGACACTCTGGCCCTGGACCAGATGCGTGCCACCTGTCTCGGCGGGCCCGGCCACTATCTCGGCACCGACCAGACCCTCAGCCGGATGCAGATGGACTATGTCTATCCCGACCTGGGGGACCGGACCTCGCCCAAGGAGTGGGCGGAACGCGACAAGCCGGACCTGATCGAGAAAGCGATTGCGAAAAAGGAAAAGATCCTGTCGCAGCGCTCCGCCGCCCGGTTTGACGCTGCCACCGACATGGCCATCCGGAAGAAATTCAACATCCATCTGCCAGCATAAGCGCCCGAATCGCTTGCAGACGGGCCGGTCACTCCGGCCCGTTTTTGTGCCGCTCTGCCAGCCATTTCAACGGCAGGAACGCTGCCAATCCGCTAACCCGCTTACTTGGCCCTACCGCTTCTGCGCCGCAGCGGCTGAAACTTCTAGAAGTCTAATAATTGGCTTTTGCAGCCGAATTATTAATGATAACCTTTCGTTAAGGCGTGATTTCTTGCAAACCACTCTTAGCACGGGTAGTGGAGGACATGTAATTTTGCCAGGGCAATTGCGCAATATCATCCTGCAAAAATGCAAATGACAATGCGCCCGGCGTCCTCGGCAGAGCAGCACCCCTTGAAGGATGCAAAACACTTGCATCAAAGAGGCCTGATGTCATCGCCTGAAAAAACGCAAGTCGGAGCTTCGGAATGACCTCGAAGGGTTGCTGTTCTGCGCAAGCAAGGTGCGCGACGTTAACCGGTTAAACTGCCAGACAGCAGAAAAACCTTAAAACCCCGGCCTGCTTTGCAATTGGCGGTAAGTTTTTGGGATCCGATTGTGCGGTTATTCGCAAACGCGCCGCGCCGGGATCCTTTGCGAAATCCGCAGGATGGTCACCGCCAGCAAATCCGCAAGATCAAAATGCAAAAGTGCAGCGCGAGGCCTTACCCCGCGCTGCACGCAGTCCTCAGAAGAAAGCCTGCAAGCCAGTTTGTGCCCGGCCCAGGATCAGAGCGTGCACATCATGGGTACCTTCATAGGTGTTCACCGTTTCCAGGTTCACCATGTGGCGGATCACGTTGAACTCCAGGCTGATGCCGTTGCCGCCATGCATGTCGCGGGCCATCCGGGCAATCTCCAGCGCCTTGCCGCAGTTGTTGCGCTTGATTATCGAGATCATTTCAGGGGCCGCGTTCGCCTCGTCCATCAGACGCCCGACCCGCAAAGAGGCCTGCAGGCCAAGGGTGATCTCTGTCTGCATGTTGGCAAGCTTCAGCTGGAACAGCTGGGTGTTGGCGAGCGGCCGGCCGAACTGGCTGCGGTCCAACCCATACTGGCGCGCCGCGTGCCAGCACGCCTCTGCTGCGCCCATAGCACCCCAGCTGATCCCGTAACGGGCGCGGTTCAGACACCCGAAAGGCCCTTTAAGCCCTTGAACATGCGGCAGAAGCGCCTCTTCGCCTACCTCAACGCCGTCCATCACGATTTCACCGGTGATCGACGCACGCAAGGAGGCCTTGCTCTGGATCTTCGGCGCGCTCAGGCCCTTCAGGCCCTTGTCCAGCACAAAGCCGCGGATTTTGCCGCCATGCGCCTCGGACTTAGCCCAGACCACAAAAACATCGGCAATCGGTGCGTTGGAAATCCACATCTTGGAGCCGGTAAGCCTATAACCGCCTTCGGTTTTTTCGGCCCGGGTCTTCATGCTGGCAGGGTCGGACCCGGCATCCGGTTCGGTCAGGCCGAAGCAGCCGATCCACTCGCCGGAGGCAAGTTTCGGCAAATACTTCTGGCGCTGCTCCTCGCTGCCGTATGCATAGATGGGATACATCACCAGCGAGCTTTGCACCGACATCATCGAGCGGTAACCGCTGTCCACACGCTCCACCTCGCGGGCAACCAGGCCATAAGACACATAGCCGCCGTCAAGCCCGCCGTATTCCTCTGGGATCGTGGTGCCGAGCAGGCCCATCTCGCCCATCTCGCGGAAGATCTCCGGATCGGTTTCCTCGTTCTCATATGCACTTAGAACGCGCGGCTGAAGTTTTTCCTGGGCATAGGCGCGGGCGGAGGCGGAGATCATCCGTTCATCCTCGGTCAGCTGATCCTCCAGCCGCAGCGGGTCTTCCCAGTTGAAACGGCCCAGATCCGGGGCATCCTTGGCGCGCAGCGCGGGTTTGTCGGTCATCTTGTTACCTCAATGGTTCGCGATTTGGCCAAACCCTAACGGCAGGTGAACGGAAAAAACAGCGAGACTTTTGCACAGAAGCATGACAAAAACTCATACATGTCTGTACCTCGCAAATTCCTGCCGTCTATCCCCTCCCTGCGCGCGCTGGAAGCGCTTGACCGCTTAGGCAGCGCCTCCGCCGCGGCCGAGGAACTGGCGCTGACTCAAGGCGCTGTCAGCCGACAGCTGCAAACGCTGGAACGGCAATTGGGGATGGAACTGGTGCAACGGGACCAGAAGCGCTTGATGCTGACCACAGAGGCGCAGGATTACGCGGCGGAGATCCGGCAGGCCTTGAACCAAATCGTGCAAGCCACCCTGCGTTTGCAAGCCGCGCCGCTGGCGGGAACGCTGAACCTGGCCATTCTGCCGGCCTTCGGAATGCGCTGGCTCATGCCGCGGCTGCCGGACTTCGCCCGGCTGCATCCGAATGTGACCATCAATATGTCGACCCGGCTGGAACCTTTCAACTTTTCCTCAGAACCCTTTGACGCGGCTATTCATTATGGAAATGCAGAGTGGCCCGGCACGCAATCCCTGCTGCTGAAGCACGAACAATTGTTGCCGGTGTGCGCGCCGCAGCTTTTGGACGGCAGAAGTGTCACCGAACCTCAAGACATTCTAAAGTTGCCGCTTCTGCACATTCAAACCCGGACGACCGCTTGGCGCGACTGGTTCAGCCGCTTTGGAATTGCCGCCGAGGACGGGCTGAGCGGCACGATCTATGATCAGTTCGCAACCATCACTCAGGCCGCGCTGCATGGCCTGGGGGTGGCGCTGATGCCGGATTACCTGGTGGAGCAGGACCTGGCGACGGGCCGTCTGGTGGCCCTGCATCCGGAGGCTGCTGAGACTTCCGGCGCCTATTACCTGGTGTGGCCGGAGCGGAAATCGGCCGCGCCCGCGCTGGTGAAGTTCCGGGAGTGGCTGGCGGGCCAGGCGCAGCCGGAAGATCCGCTGCCGCGCTGACCCGCGGCCGGAATACAAGGGGGTGACATGCGTGCACCCCCTGTGCACCGCCGGTACACCCCCTGATGCCGCCTCAGCCGAGCGCGTAGCCCGCGCCGCGCACAGTGCGCACCGGATCGCTGCCGCCATGCTGGGTCAGCGCCTTGCGCAGCCGGCCGATATGAACATCGACGGTGCGGGTGTCGACATAGATGTCGCGGCCCCAGACACGGTCCAAAAGCTGCTCCCGGCTCCAGACCCGGCCCGGCTTCTCCATGAAGGTGGAGAGCAGACGGAATTCCGTCGGCCCCAGCTTCAGCGGATTGTCGGCGCGGCTGACCTTGTGGGTCTCCGCGTCCAGCACGATGTCGTCGTACTCCAGCCGGACCCCCACGGTGGAGGGCCGCACCCGGCGCAGCTGGGTGCGCACGCGGGCCATCAGCTCAATCACCGAATAGGGTTTGACCACGTAATCATCGGCGCCGGTTTCCAGACCGCGGACTTTGTCGACCTCTTCCGAGCGGGCCGACAGCATGATCACCGGAATGTTGCGGGTTTCAGAGCGGGTTTTCAGCCGGCGGCACACTTCGATGCCGCTGAGGTTGGGCATCATCCAATCCAGGATGATGATGTCGGGCATATCCTCCTCGACCACCAGCAACGCTTCTTCGCCATGTTCGGCGCGCAACACGCGGAAGCCGTCGGCCTCGAGGTTGTAGGCCAGCACTTCCCGCTGGGCCATTTCGTCTTCAACAACAAGAACGGTGGGCTGATCGGCAGCCATCGGTCAGATCTCCTGCGGTGTTGTCGAGGTTGTGTCGGCTTTCTTGCGGTCTTCTTCCGGCTTCTCGCCGGTCACAAGATAGATCACCTGCTCTGCAATCGCGGTCACGTGGTCGCCCATGCGTTCGGTGTTTTTTGCGATGAAATGCAAGTGCATACAGGCCGAAATGTTGCGCGGGTCTTCCATCATGTGGGTCAGGAATTCACGGAACAAGGCGTTGTACATCTGGTCCACGTCCCGGTCGCGCTCAATCACATCGCGGGCCAGCTCCACGTCGCGCTGGATATAGGAATCAAGTGCGTCCTTGAGCATCCGCTCCACCTCGCGCGCCATCCGGCGCAGGGCGGCGGTGCCTTCGCTGATGCTGGGACCCTGGGCCAGCACGGCGGTGCGCTTGGCCATGTTTTTGGCATAGTCGCCAATGCGTTCCAGGTTGCCGGCAATCTTCATCACCGACAGCACCAGCCGCAGGTCAGAGGCCGCGGGCGCGCGCAGCGCGATCAGGCGGGCGGTTTCCTCGTTGATCAGCTCTTCCAGCCCGTCGATGGCTTTGTCGCCATGGCGCACTGTCAGCGCCAGTTCCTCGTCGCGGGTCTCCAGCGCGCGGGCCGCCTCACGGATGGCGTCCTCGACCAAGCCGCCCATTTTCATGATCCGGGCCTGAATTGCCTCCAGGTCACGGTCGAATGCCGATGCAATATGCTGTTCTACCATGTTGATATTCCTATAGATCAGCCGATCCGGCCGGTGATGTAGCTTTCGGTGCGCGGATCTTCGGGGTTGGTGAAGATCTGGCCGGTGGGGCCGAATTCCACAAGGTTGCCGAGGTGGAAGAAGGCGGTTTTCTGGCTGACGCGCGCGGCCTGCTGCATCGAGTGGGTGACGATCACTACCGAGTAGCGGCTGCGCAGTTCGTCAATCAGCTCCTCGACCTGCGCGGTGGCAATCGGGTCAAGCGCCGAGCAAGGTTCGTCCATCAGCAGCACTTCGGGTTCTGTCGCGACGGCGCGAGCGATGCACAGGCGCTGCTGCTGGCCACCGGACAGCCCTGTACCGGGCGCGTCCAGACGGTCTTTCACCTCATCCCAGATCGCGCCTCGGCGCAGGGATTTTTCAACGATTTCATCCAGTTCTGCCTTATTCCTGGCAAGGCCGTGAATGCGGGGACCGTAGGCCACGTTGTCATAAATCGACTTGGGGAACGGGTTCGGCTTTTGGAACACCATGCCGACCTTGGCACGCAGCTGCACCGGATCGACGCGCTTGTCGTAAATGTCCTCGCCATCCAACAGGATGTCGCCCGTCACCCTGCAGGTGCCGATAGTGTCGTTCATCCGATTCAGGCAGCGCAGGAAAGTGGACTTGCCGCAGCCGGAGGGACCGATAAAGGCGGTGACGGTGTTGTCCTCGATCTCGACGTTCACGTCTTTGATTGCGTGGGTGTCGCCGTAATAGACGTTCACGTCCTTTGCGGCGATTTTGATGTTCTGAGTGTCCACGGTGTTATCCATCAAGGTCATGTCGTTCATTGCACTATGCCCCCTTACCAGCGGCGTTCAAAGCGGCGGCGCAGGATCACGGCAAGCGTGTTCATGGTCACCAGGAAGATCAAAAGGATGATGATGCCGCCCCAAGCGCGTTCATAGAAGGCCGGATCGGCGCGCTTGGCCCATTCGTAAATCTGGGCGGGCATGGCGGAGTTCGGTGCCAGCAGGCCGTCGGCCAGGGTCTCCGGCGCGTTGGAGGCGATAAAGCCGACCATGCCGATGAGGAGCAGCGGCGCGGTTTCCCCCAGCGCCTGCGCCAGACCGATGATAGTGCCGGTCAGGATGCCGGGCGCGGCCAGCGGCAGCACGTGGTGGAATACCGCCTGCATTTTCGACGCACCGACGCCCAATGCGGCGTCGCGGATCGACGGCGGCACCGATTTCAGCGAGGCACGGGTGGAGATGATGATGGTCGGCAGGGTCATCAGCGTCAGCACCAGGCCGCCCACCAGCGGCGCCGAGGTCGGCAGGTGCATGTAGTTGATAAAGACCGCCAGGCCCAGGATGCCGAAAACAATCGACGGCACCGCGGCGAGGTTAGAGATGTTCACCTCGATCATGTCGGTGAGCCAGTTCTGCGGCGCGAACTCCTCCAGATAGATGGAGGCGGCGACGCCGATCGGCAGCGCCAGAGCCAGCACCACCAGCATCATGAACAGCGAGCCCAGCATCGACACGCCAATGCCAGCCGCCTCGGGGCGGGCGTCAGAGGCGTCGGCGCCGGTGATGAAGTCGAGGTTAAAGGTCTTCACCAGCACCCCGGCAGCAGCCAAAGCGTCAACAAGATCAAGCTGTTCGGCTGAGATGTTCTTGTCATTGACGATGCTGTCGCGGGTGACGCGGCCCTTCAGGTAGCCGTCCACGCGGCTGGAGGCGAGGAAGCGGAACTCCACCGTCTGGCCGATCTGGCCCGGGTTAGCGATCACATAATCACGCAGCTGGGCGGCCACATCCTTGGACAGGATGCCAGCCAGTTCTTTGGGTTTGAGGCCGGTTTCGATGCCCAGATCCTCAACCGCGGCGGTCATCGCGCCCTTGATGATCGGTGCATAGCCGAAGGTGGTGACCTTCTTGATGTCCTCGATATTGCGGTTGCCCTTTTTGTCGAGCTTGCTTTCCAGCAGTTCCACATTGAGTGTGACAAAGGTTTGCTGGAACGCGCTGGTGCCCTTGCCGACGATGGTGGTCACCAGGATCACCAGCATGATCAGGCCCGCGGTGATGGCCGCAATGCCATAGGCGCGAAAGCGCGCTTCGGCGGCGTTGCGCTTTTTGGTGCGCGGGGTCTGTTCCAGCAGCGAACCGCCATGTTTGCGGGGCGCAGCGCCTGCGGTGGATTGGCTGAGGTCAGTCATTATTCGTACTGCTCCCGGTATTTGCGCACGATGAAGAGCGCCAAGACGTTCAGGCCGAGGGTCAGGACAAACAGGGTCAAGCCCAAGGCAAAGGCAACAAGGGTTTCGGGGCTGGCAAAGTCGGTGTCGCCGGTCAGCTGGCTGACGATGCGGGTGGTGATGGTGGTCATCGACTCCAGCGGGTTGGCGGAGAACTTGGCAATCGCCCCCGCCCCCATCACCACGATCATGGTCTCGCCAATGGCGCGCGACGCGGCCAGCAGCACCGCGCCGACGATGCCCGGCAGCGCGGCCGGCATCACCACCTGGCGCACGGTTTCGGACTTGGTGGCGCCCAGGCCCAAGGAGCCGTCGCGCATGGCCTGCGGCACCGCGTTGATGATGTCATCGGACAGCGAGGAAACAAAGGGGATCAGCATGACGCCCATCACCAGCCCGGCGGTCAGAACAGAGGTGGCTCCGGACATCCATTCGACCCCCAGCAGCCCGCCTTTGGAAAACAGGTCTGCCAGTGCAGGACCGACCGTCAGCAGCGCAAACAGGCCGTAGACGATGGTCGGTATTCCCGCCAGGATCTCCAGCAGCGGCTTGGCGAAAGAGCGAACCGTGTTGCTGGCGTATTCGGAAAGGTAGATGGCGGCAAACAGGCCAACCGGCACCGCCACCAGCAGCGCGATGAAGGAGATATAAAGCGTGCCCCACAACAGCGGCAGGATCGACAGATCGCTGTCGCCGCGGAAGTTGGGCGCCCAGGTGCTGCCGAAGAAGAAATCGGTCCAGCTATGCAGGCCGAAGAAGTTCTTGGTCTCAAACAGCATCGAAAGGACAATGCCGACCGTTGTCAGGATCGCAAGCGAAGCGGCCAGGATCAGCAGCGCCAGCACGCCTCGCTCCACGACGTTGCGGGCGCGGAAGTCCTTATGAGTGCGGCTGTACGCCCAGCCAAAGCCCCCAAGCGCCAGCAGCGCGACAACCGCGGTCATGGCGGTCCGGCCGGTGTGGGACAGATTGCGGTAGGCCTGCGCAGCCTCCAGCACCTCAGGGCGCACGTTAGATCCAAGGGCCACGCCCACCTCACCCAGCAGCCCGCGCAGGTCCTGCTCGCCCGCCACGGCATTGCGGGCGTCGCGGGCGGTCAGCAGCCCCTGCTCCACCGCCAGATCCAGCCCCTCGGCAACCCGGCGCACGTCGCTCATCACCAGGCCGATGGTGGTGTTTTCCGGCACAGCCTCGGCCGGGATCATGTCTGAGACGCGGTTTTCGATGATCATCGGCTGGGCCAGCAGCCAGACGGCCAGCACCGCGATGGCGGGCACAAATGCGGCCAGCGCAACGTGATAGCCATAATAAGACGGCAGCGAATGCAGGTCTTTTGCATCGCCCCCGGCGGTTCTGAGCGCGCGGCTGCGCCCCAGGTAGAAACCCGCTGCGGACAAAGCAAGCAGGAGAACAACGAGCCAGAAAGTGGGCATAGAGGGCTCCGTTTGGCGGTGACGGAAAGGGAAACAGCGTCGGGGACCGGGACAAACAGCGCCGGGGCAGAAGGATCCGCCCCGGCAAATCTTGTATCAGGGCAACGTCTTAGGAGTTGCCGCCCATGACGGCTTCGTTTGCAACGGTTTCCTGGGTCTCGGCCAGTTCCGGATCAGCAACCAGGCCGTATTCGGCCAGCGGGCCGTCTTCGCCGGCAACTTCGTCAGCCACGAAGAATTCAGCATATTCCTTCAGGCCCGGGATCACGCCGATGTGGGCTTTCTTCACGTAGAAGAACAGCGGGCGGGAGACCGGGTACTCGCCGGTTGCGATGCTCTCGGTCGAGGGCACAACGCCGGACATGGTGGCAACCTGCAGCTTGTCGGTGTTGTTCTCATAGAACGCCAGGCCAAAAACGCCGATGCCGTCCTTGTTGGACTCAATCCGGGCCAGGGTCTCGGTGTAGTCGCCGTCGATGTCGACCGACTTGCCGTCGGTGCGCAGGGCGATACAGGCTTTCTCGGCTGCTTTCTTGTCGCCGCCGTTGGCCTCCTTGAAGGCTTCAAAGGCGCCGGTTTCCTCACAGCCTGCCAGGATAACCTTGTCTTCGAAAACTTCGCGCGTGCCGTGCTTGGTGCCCGGAACGAAGGCCTGGATGTCGACGGCCGGGAAGTCCGGGTTCACGTCGGCCCAGGTGGTGTTCGGGTTGCCTGCCAGCTCACCGTCAACCAGGATCTTGTCGGACAGCGCCAGGAACCAGTCGGACGGGGTGAATTCAAACGCGTTGGCGTTGATGTCAGAGGCAAACACGATGCCGTCATAGCCGATGCGGACCTCAATGATGTCGGTCACGCCGTTTTCGGCACAGGCGGCGATTTCCTTGTCCTTGATCTTGCGCGAGGCGTTGGCGACGTCGATGGTGTTTTCGCCCACACCCTCGCAGAACCGCTTGAGGCCCGCGGAGGAGCCGCCGGATTCCACAACCGGGGTCGGGAAGTCGAAGTTCTCGCCAAAGGCCTCAGCCACAATAGAGGCATAGGGCAGAACGGTCGACGAACCGGCAACCTGCACCTGGTCGCGCGCGGCTGCTGCGGTGGCAGAAACGGCGGAAATTGCCAGGGCGGACGCGGTCAGTTTCACAAAGGACATTTTTGTCTCCATGAGTTTTCAATGTTCGATCACCCCGCGGTGATCTTGGCGCATCACCTAGAGGCCGCTGATGAGGCTTTTGTGACACCAGTGTAACAGGTTCATGACAAACCCGGTCCGGGCGGCAAAAAATGCGTCATGAATCAGCAAGCCGCCGCCGGAAATGTCCGGCGGCGGTTGTTTACGTTCAGGATGTGCGGCGGGAGTTATTCCGGAAGAACCACCTTGAAAACAGACCCTTGCCCCAATTCACTTTCGACGCGCAAGCGGCCGCGGTGGCGGTTGACGATGTGTTTTACAATCGCCAGGCCCAGCCCGGTGCCGCCCATTTCGCGAGAGCGGTGGCTGTCGGCGCGGTAAAACCGTTCGGTCAGGCGCGGCAGGTGGACAGGGTCGATTCCCGGCCCGTTGTCGATCACCTGAACGCGGGCGGCGGCGGCACGCACCGCCGGGTCGCGTTCGGAGCGACTCAGCACCACCCGGACTTCGTCGCCGCCGTATTTCACTGCGTTTTCAACCAGATTGGTAAAGACCTGCTGCAGCTGGTCGGGATCCCCGGTGACCGAAACGGCCTCTTCCGGCGCCTCCAGTTTCATCGCCACGCCGCGGGCCTCGGCCACCGGCTGAAGCGTCTTGAGAGTCGAAGCCAGATGGCCGGTCAGATCGACCGTCTGCTTGGGCCGCACCCGCTCTTCGCTTTCGACCCGGTTCAGGGACAGGAGGTCGCCCACCAGGCGGTTCATCCGGCTGGCCTCGCCCTCCATGATGGTCAGGAAACGGTCGCGGGCCTGCGCGTCCTCCCGGGCCGGGCCGCGCAGGGTTTCGATGAAGCCGATCAGCGCGGTCAGCGGCGTGCGCAGCTCGTGGCTGACATTGGCGACAAAATCGCGGCGCATCTGACCCGCCTGCTCGCGCTCGGTGACGTCGTCGAAACAGGCCAGCACCGCGCCGCCGCCGACCGCACCAATGCCGGGCACATAGCGCAGGGTGACGGCGAATGTGGTGTCCTGGGCGCCGTCATTGGCAAGATGTTTGGCGACACGCGGATTGCGGTCGCGCAGGCACCCTTCGATGGCGGCGGCGACGCTGGGCTGGCGCAGGATGGTGGCGAAATGGCGCCCCTTTACCCCCTGCCCCAGCAGCGTCGCGGCGTCGTCATTCACCGCAATGAAGCGCTCTGTCTGGTCCACCATCACCGCGGGCAGCGGAATGGCCGCCAGAAATCCGTCGATTAGCTCCGTCGTCATCAGATCCCCGTTTATGAGAGTCCGGACTGCCTAGCGCTGCAATGTAAACGGCGTGTGGCAGCAGCCGTTCAGGCAGCGCAAAATCCGGGACGGCACGGTCCGCTTACAGCGGTTTCAGCTCTGCCCGGAAGCGGCGCATGTTGTCCTGATAATGGAGCGCGCTTTGGGTGAGCTTCTCTGCCAGCGCAGCATCCACCTCCCGCACCACCTTGCCGGGGCTGCCCATGACCAGGGAGTTGTCGGGGATTTCCTTGTTCTCGGTGATCAGCGCGCCGGCGCCGATCAGGCAGTTTTTGCCGATCTTGGCGCCGTTGAGGATGGTGGCGCCCATGCCGACCAGGGTGTTCTCGCCGATGGTGCAGCCGTGCAGCATCGCCTTGTGGCCGATGGTGCAGTTCTTGCCGATGGTCAGCGGATAGCCCGCATCAATGTGCATCACCACGTTTTCCTGCACGTTGGTGCCTTCGCAGAGGCGGATCTCCTCGTGGTCGGCGCGGATGGTGACGCCGAACCAGACCGAAGACCCCGCCTCCATCACCACCTTGCCGATCAGGTTGGCATCAGGGGCGACCCAGGTGTCCTCATGAATTTGCGGCTTGTCCTCTCCAAGTGTGTAAAGGGTCATGACTGTTCCTCGAATTGGGTTTGCAAGGCGCGCACATGTTCCTGCAGCTTGGGCTGTTGGATCCGGCGCATCCGTTCGGCTTCGACGATGGTTTTCAGCTTGGCCTCGGTCTGGTCCAAGTCGTCGTTGACCAGCACATAGTCATAATAGCCCCAGTGGCTGATCTCATCCCAGCTTTTCTGCATCCGTTTCGCGATCACGTCGTCGCTGTCCTGGGCGCGGGTTTCCAGACGGCGGCGCAGCTCCGGGATCGAGGGCGGCAGGATGAAAATCGACAGCGCGTGCTTGCCCAGGTCCGAGTTGCGGATCTGGATTTCGCCCTGCCAGTCGACGTCGAACAGCACGTCCTGGCCGGCCTCGATGGTGTCCTTTACCGGGCCTGCGGGCGAGCCGTAGAAGTTGCCGAAGACGTGTGCATGCTCCAGCATGCCCCCTTCGGCCACCTTCTGGCGGAACTCGTCCTCGGACATGAAGAAATACTCGCGGCCATGCTCCTCGCCCGGGCGCGGGGCGCGGGTGGTGGCGGAGACCGAGAACTTGAGGCCCG
Organism: Leisingera sp. G5_S3_59_S7; assembly: GCF_054968485.1. NCBI lineage: Bacteria > Pseudomonadati > Pseudomonadota > Alphaproteobacteria > Rhodobacterales > Roseobacteraceae > Leisingera > Leisingera sp. G5_S3_59_S7. The sequence continues at coordinate 122,499 of NZ_JBQKUH010000001.1, read as the reverse complement.
GGTCCCAGGCCATCAGGCGGCGGGCCAGGGTGGATTTGCCTGCGCCCGAAGGCGATGAGAGGATGATCAAAAGGCCGCGGCGGTCCGCCATCTGGGCACTCCTTGTCTTATTCTATGTTCTGCACCTGCTCGCGCATCTGGTCGATCACGGTTTTCAGCTCAAGCCCCACCGCCGTCAAGGCACTGTGTTGCGCCTTTGAACAGAGCGTGTTGGCCTCGCGGTTAAACTCCTGCATCAGGAAGTCCAGTTTGCGGCCCACGGCCCCGCCCTTGACCAGCAGGCCGCGCGCAGCTTCGACATGGGCGCCGAGGCGGTCCAGTTCTTCGGTGACGTCCGCCTTGACGGCAATCAGCGCCAGTTCCTGCGCCACCCGGTCCGGGTCGGCGCCGTCGGCGTTGTCCAGCACCCGGGCCAGATTGGCCTTGAAGGTTTCGGCCATCTTCACCTTGCGCTCGTCGGCGCGGGCGCCCGCTTGGGCCGTCAGTGAAGCGACCTGCTCCAGCTGGCCGTTAAGAATTACGGCCAGCGCGGCGCCCTCGGCCTCGCGCATCTGAACGAATTCCGCCACAAGTGTGTCCAGTTCCTTACTCAGTGCATTGACCAGCGGCGCCGGGTCGTCGTCGATTGCGGCCTGCTCCAGCACGCCCTTGAAGCCCAGCACCTCCGCCGCAGAGGCCGGGCGGATGCCGACCCTGTTCTGCTGGGCGATAGACTGCGCCTCGCCCAAGGCCTTGATCACCGACTGCAGGACCGCCGTGTTTATCTGCACCTGCGCGGCACTGTCTTCGGTCCTGGATACCCGCAGCGTCAATGACACATTGCCCCGCGCCAGCGCCTTGGACAGAACCGTACGGATATGGTTTTCAAGGCCTTCCAGCCAATCCGGCACCCGCAGCCGGATGTCCAGCCCCTTGGCATTGACCGAGCGGAGCTCCCAGCTCCAGCTGTGCTGCCCGGTGCTGCCCTGCGCCGAGGCAAAGGCGGTCATGCTGCGGATGGTCATGGGAAAGGCCCTCTCGTCGCTGGTGGTTGGTCAGCTCTACTGTCTCGAAAGTATAGGGTGCAAGCGCAATCGCATAAACGCCCCTACCCCTGCGCGTTAACCATTGCTTAAAGAAGTAGTCCAAATTTGAATTAGATTGTGTCATCTTAACTTCAGGGTAACCATTCCGGCCCTAAGTGTTAACGCAGCCGCTGGCTGAAGGAGACGCAAGGCGCGCCGGGGTTGAAGGGGAAATGAAATGATTTTTGGCAGCCGCAGCGGTACCGGAACGACGAATAGACAGGACAAGGTTGTTTCCATGAACCGGTTCCGCAAGGGCGGGCCGCTGTCGCCGCTGCGCCAGGCGGAGGCCTATTGGACGGCACTGCGCCGCGGCGATGATGTGCCGAGCCGGTCGCAGATTGACCCGCGCGGGCTGGAAAACATCCTGAGCCACACCTTTATTCTGGAGCGGATCGCACCGGGCATCGCCCGCTTCCGCCTGGCCGGTTCTACGGTGAACGACATGGCCGGTATGGAAGTGCGCGGCATGCCGATCACCGCCTTCTTCACCACCGACGCGCGCAAGCAGCTGAGCTCGGCGATGGAGCATATGTTCGACACGCCCGCAATCGTGGAGCTGGAGCTGCAGATCGAAGCGCCGCGCCTGCGCACCCCGCGCGAAGCCCGCATGCTGATGCTGCCGCTTCGGAGCGATCTGGGCGATATCAGCCGGGTTCTGGGTGTTCTGGTGGCGGATGAGGGCGACACGGCCACTTCGCAGCGGTTCTCGATCTCCTCGATCGAAATGCGCGCGGTCGCCAAAGCCCCGGGCACTGCCGGGTTCAAGGCCAAGCCGCGGCCCGAAGCCCCCGCGCCTGCTGGCACGCCTGCCGCCAAGGAAGAGCGCCGCGACGTGAATCAGCCCAATCCGGGCTTTGCCGAAACACAGGCCCGGTTCAAGCCGGAGCGGTCCATTCTGGACGAGGCCAAGGCGCTGCTGGACCGCAGCCGGGTGTCGAGGCCCGCAGCACCGGCTGAGACGCCCGCAGAAGCCCCAGCCAAGCGCAAGGGCGCGCCGCACCTGCGCCTGGTGGTCAGCCGCGACTGACAGGCCGCACTGCATAGCTGTTTTCATTCAAGTACAAGGTCATAGCACTTGAATTGACTGCGCCCCGAGGGAGAACCCCCGGGGCGCCTTTTTCTGTGCCGAGCCTTGCAGACCGGCCGCGAACCCGCGGCCCGTCCGGTGTCAGCCGGCCTGACGGGCGTTTTGAGCGGCGCGCAGGGCGGACAGCTCCTCTGCCACCAGGAAGGCCAGTTCCAGCGACTGGCTGGCGTTCAGGCGCGGATCGCAGGCGGTGTGGTAACGGTCGCTCAGATCCTCTTCGGTCACGGCGCGGACACCGCCGGTGCATTCGGTCACGTCCTGGCCGGTCATCTCGAAATGCACGCCGCCGGGCACGGTGCCCTCCGCCTTGTGGATGCCGAAGAAGTCGCGCACTTCGCGCAGAACGCTGTCGAAGGGGCGGGTCTTGTAGCCGGTGGAGGACTTGATGGTGTTGCCATGCATCGGGTCGCAGACCCAGGTGACATTGGCACCCTCTTCCTTCACCGCCTTGACCAGCCGCGGCAGATGCTCCCCCGCCTTACCAGCGCCGAAGCGGGCGATCAGGGTCAGCTTGCCCTCTTCGTTCTCGGGGTTCAGGCGCGACATCAGCACCTTCAGGTCCTCGGCGGTGGTGGTCGGGCCGCACTTGAGCCCGATCGGGTTCAGCACGCCGCGGCAGAACTCCACATGGGCGCCGTCCGGCTGGCGGGTGCGGTCGCCGATCCAGATCATGTGGCCGGAGCCTGCCAGCCATTTGCCAGAGGTCGAATCCAGGCGGGTCAGCGCCTCTTCATACTCCAGCAGCAGGCCTTCGTGGCTGGTGTAGAATTCCACGGTGGAGAACTCATGGGTAGTTTCGGCGGTGATACCCGCAGCGCCCATGAAGTCGATGGTGTCCTGAATGCGGGTCGCAATCTCGCTGTATTTCTGGACTTCCTGTTCATCGGTGAAGCCCAGGGTCCAGGAGTGCACCCGGCTCATGTCGGCAAAACCTCCGGTGGAGAAGGCGCGCAGCAGGTTTAGCGTGGCCGCGGCTTGGGTGTAGGCCTGCAGCATCTTGCTGGGATCGGGGATGCGGGCGGCCGGTGTGAAGGCGAGCTCGTTGATGATGTCGCCGCGGTAGCTGGGCAGTTCGACGCCGTCGATGGTTTCGGTCGGCGCGCTGCGCGGTTTGGCGAACTGGCCGGCCATGCGGCCCACCTTCACCACCGGCACCTTAGCCCCATAGGTCAGCACCATCGCCATCTGCAGCATCACCTTGAAGGTGTCGCGGATCGCATCCGCGCTGAACTGGTCGAAGCTTTCGGCACAATCGCCGCCCTGCAGCAGGAACGCCTCGCCGCGGCCGGCAGCGCCCAGATGCTGCTTGAGGCGGCGCGCCTCACCGGCAAAGACCAGCGGAGGAAACTTGGAAAGCTGAGCCTCGACAGCGTTCAGCGCTGCCGCATCCGTGTAGTCCGGCATCTGAACCCGCGGCTTGTTGCGCCAGTCCGATTTTTGCCATTCGCTCATGACTTTTTCTCCGCATCAGAGGACTTTAGAAATTGTTGGAAGCTCTATACAAAATCCGTCCCTTGGAGGCCAGTTTAGAATTGCGCCTACTTGACCCGGCGTCCATCCTGTGAACACGGTTTTCTGACCTGCCGCGGAGCGTGCTCCCGCGGCCCGAATTGTTTCTTGAAGGACCCCCGCCATGCAGACGTCACGCAAGCCTGCTGATTCTGGAAATGAAGCCGGCCAGCCGAAGAGGTTCGTCTTTGTGCTGCTCGACAAGTTCACGATGCTGTCCTTTGCATCGGCAGTCGAGTGCCTGCGGATCGCCAACCGGATGAATGGCGAAAACACTTATTCCTGGACCCTGATCGGCGAAGGCGGCGAGACCGTAACCTGTTCGGCCGGCACCACGTTCCAGCTGGATGGCGATTTGACGGAACTGCGCCGCGATGATGTGCTGATGCTGTGCTCCGGCATCGACGTGCAGGAGGCCACCACCAAAAAGCTGCTGGCCTGGCTGCGCCGCGAAGCCCGCAAAGGGCTGGTTGTGGGCGGGTTGTGCACGGCCTCTTATACCATGGCCAAGGCCGGACTGCTGGATGGAAAACGGGCCACCATCCACTGGGAAAACGCAGACAGCTTTGCCGAGGAATTCGACGAGGTGGACCTGACCAAATCGGTATTTGTGATCGACGGCAACCGTGTGTCTACCGCCGGCGGCACCTCGTCAATCGACCTGATGCTCAAGCTGATTGCAAACGATCACGGCGAGGAACTGGCCAATGCGGTGGCGGACCAGCTGATCTATTCCTCGATCCGCACCGACCAGGACACCCAGCGGCTGTCGATCCCGACCCGCATCGGCGTGCGCCACCCCAAGCTGTCGATGGTCATCCAGATGATGGAAGCCAACATCGAAGAGCCGATCAGCCCCTCGGTGCTGGCGCAGGATGTGGGCATGTCCACCCGCCAGCTGGAGCGGCTGTTCCGCCGTTACCTGAACCGCTCACCCAAACGCTATTACATGGAGCTTCGGCTGCAGAAGGCGCGCAACCTCTTGATGCAAACCGATATGAGCGTGATCAACGTGGCGCTGGCCTGCGGCTTTGCCTCGCCGTCGCATTTCTCCAAATGCTACCGCGCGCATTACGACACCACGCCGTACCGCGAGCGCGGCAGCAAGGCGGCGCATTACAAACTCTGACCTGCGGCTGGCTGTTCCGTTCAGCGGGACAGCCTGAAAATGGCCCCCTCCGTTTCCGAGGCGAACCAGATGCTGCCATCTGGCGCTTCCTGCACGTCGCGGATGCGGCCCGTTTCGCTGCTTTGCAACTGCTCTACCTCCTGCAGCGGCGCTCCGGAAAGCCGCGAGATATAGTCGAACTTGAGTGAGCCGACAAAGATGTCACCGCGCCACTCCGGCCACATCCGGCCGGAATAGATCATCATACCGGACGGCGCCATGGAGGGGTCCCAGTACCACTGCGGCTGCTCCATGCCGGGTTTCGCGGTGCCCTCTCCGATCCGCGCGCCTGAGTAATGGCGGCCGTAGGAAATCACCGGCCAGCCGTAGTTGGCCCCTTTGCGGACCCTGTTCACCTCATCGCCGCCTTTGGCGCCGTGTTCAGCGACCCACAGGTTGCCTTGCAAGTCCAGCGCCATGCCCTGCGGGTTGCGGTGCCCGAAGGACCAGATTTCCGGCTGAGCGCCTTCGGTCTTTGTGAATGGGTTACTGACTGGCACCGTGCCGTCGCGGTTGATCCGCACCACCGATCCCTGGTGTAGCCGCAGGTTCTGGGCGCTGGGCCGGTCGCCGCGCTCCCCCAGCGAGACAAACAAGGTGCCGTCCCGCGCTTCCACCACGCGGGAGCCGAAATGCCGCCCGCCGCGGGACCCGGGCGCGGCCTCGAACAGCAGTCTGACATTCGTCAGCCGGGAATTGTCCCGGCTGAGCTTGCCGACAGCCAAGGCGGTGCCAGCCCCGCGCCCCTGGCGCTTGGCGTAGGTCAGGAATATCTCGCGGCTGCGGGCAAAGTCGCGCGGCACCATCACATCCAGCAGCCCGCCCTGCCCCTCGGCTGCCACTGCCGGCGTGCCGCTGACGCGCTGCTTTTGCCCGTCGCGCACATAAAAAAGCCGGCCGTCCCGCTCTGTCACCAAAAGGCCGCCATCCGGCAGAAACGCAATCGCCCAGGGCACATCAAACCCCGCCGCGATCCGGGTGACGCGGAGCGCGCCCTGGCTGCTGGAGAGCGTTTCCGCGGGTGCCGCCGTGAAAACCGTCATCAGCGCCAGGGCAAGCGTCACGGGGCGAAGCAGCTGTAACATTGAGGTCTTTTCCTTCTGCTGATTCCACGGTAAATCCACGCCGGCGCTGCATCCGGGGATCAAGAGGAGGAGCAGCGCGAAACAAGCGGCCCGAGGAAAATTGTTCCGGTTCAATAAGACTTTTCTTTTTCAACCGGCTTGCCTAGGGTCCGATGTGAACATTTTTGTTCCAACAATGGGAGTTCTCAAATGAAAAAACTGCTGATGGCCACCGCGGCCGCTGCGCTGACGGCTGGCACCGCATTTGCTGGCGGCCATGCGAAGGAAGTGAAACTGGGCGTGCTGTTCGGCTTCACCGGCCCGATTGAATCGCTGGCCCCGGCAATGGGCGACGGCGCCGAACTGGCCATGGAAGAAGTCACCAAATCGGGCAAGCTGCTGGACAGCGCCACCGTGACCCCGGTCCGTGCTGACACCGGCTGTATCGACAACGGCCTGGCCGTGGCAAACGGCGAAAAGCTGGTGGCTGAGGGCGTGAACGGCATCATCGGCGGCGATTGCTCCGGCGTGACGGGCGCCATCCTGCAGAACGTGGCAATTCCGAACGGCATGGTGATGATCTCGCCCTCCGCAACCTCGCCCGGCCTGTCGTCCATGGAAGACAACGGCCTGTTCTTCCGCACCTCGCCGTCTGACGCGCGCGAAGGCCAGGTGATGGCCGAGATCCTGAAAGAGCGCGGCATCAACTCGATCGCCCTGACCTACACCAACAACGACTATGGCAAGGGACTGGCGGACGCGATCAAGACCTCGTTTGAGGAAGTTGGCGGCGAAGTCACCATCGTGACCGCGCATGAAGACGGCAAAGGCGACTATTCTGCTGAAGTCGGCGCGCTGGCATCGGCCGGCGGCGACATTCTGGTGGTTGCGGGCTATCTGGACCAGGGCGGCCTGGGTATCATTCAGGGCGCGCTGGATTCCGGTGCGTTTGACACCTTTGGCCTGCCCGGCGGCATGATCGGCGACACCCTGCCGCAGAACGTCGGCCCGGACCTGGACGGCTCCTTTGGCCAGATCGCAGGCTCCGACAGCAAGGGCGCGGAAATCTTTGCCGAAATGGCGAAAGAGCGCGGCTTTGACGGCACCTCCGCCTATGCGTCCGAATCCTATGACGCTGCGGCGCTGTTCCTGCTGGCGATGCAGGCTGCCAACTCCACCAACCCGGCGGATTACGTCGGCAAGATCCTGGACGTGGCCAACGCCCCGGGCGAGCCGATCAACCCGGGTGAACTGGGCAAGGCGCTTGAAATCCTCGCCGAAGGCGGTGAGATCGACTATCAGGGCGCAACTGGCGTTGAGCTGATCGGCCCGGGTGAGAGCGCAGGCTCCTACCGCGAGATCGAAGTGAAGGACGGCAAGAACGAAACCCTTCGCTTCCGCTGATAACTATCGGAAAAGCAACCAAAAAAGAACAGCCCGGGTTTTGCCCGGGCTGTTCCAAATTAAAAACGCCGCACAAACTGCGGCAGGGGATGAAATGACATGATCGTCGTCGAGGACTTGCATAAGCACTTCGGCGGGTTCCACGCGGTGGATGGCGCTTCGCTGGAAATCGCTAAGGGGTCCATAACCGGTTTGATCGGCCCGAACGGGGCCGGAAAGACCACACTTTTCAACGTTATCGCAGGCGTGCTGGAGCCGACTTCAGGCCGGGTCACCATGGACGGTGAGGACATTACCGGCCTGCCGCCGCATGAGCTGTTCCACAAGGGCCTCTTGCGCACCTTCCAGATCGCGCATGAATTTTCCTCGATGACCTGCCGGGAAAACCTGATGATGGTGCCCGGCGCGCAATCGGGCGAGACGCTGTGGAACACCTGGTTCGGCCGCAAGCGGATTGCAGACGAGGAACGCGCGCTGCGGGCCAAGGCCGACGAGGTGCTGGAATTCCTGACCATCAGCCACATCGCGGACCTGAAAGCAGGCCAGGTGTCCGGCGGCCAGAAGAAGCTGCTGGAACTGGGCCGCACCATGATGGTGGATGCCAAGATCGTCTTCCTGGATGAGGTCGGCGCCGGGGTGAACCGCACCCTGCTCTATACCATTGCCGACGCGATCAAGCGCCTGAACGAGGAGCGCGGCTATACCTTTGTCGTCATCGAGCACGACATGGAATTCATCGGCCGCCTGTGCGACCCGGTGATCTGTATGGCCGAAGGCAAGAAGCTGGCCGAGGGCACCCTGGACGAGATCAAGGCAAACGAGCATGTGATCGAGGCTTATCTGGGCACCGGCCTGAAAAACAAGGGCAAACTGGAGGCGGACGCATGAGCGACAACCCCTACCAGGACGATCACGGCAACAAGGACGCCTCGATCACCAACCTGAAAGGCGTGGGCACGATGCAGCCGGCCCATCTAAAGAGCGGCCCCACGCATAAGGTCGATGGCGGCCCTTTCCTGATCGGCGACACCATGACCGGCGGCTACGGCAAGGGTCCGGACATCCTGCATGACTGCACTATCGCCGTCGACAAGGGCGAGATCGCGGTGATCGTCGGCCCCAACGGCGCAGGCAAGTCAACCGCAATGAAGGCGGTGTTCGGGATGCTGAACGTGCGCTCCGGCTCCGTCCGGCTGGACGGCGAGGACATCACCCTGCTCAGCCCCCAGGACCGCGTGGTCAAGGGCATGGGGTTTGTGCCCCAGACCAGCAACATCTTCACCTCGATGACGGTGGAAGAGAACCTGGAGATGGGCGCCTTTATCCGCACGGATGATTTCCGGGACACGATGGAGCAGGTTTATGATCTGTTCCCGATCCTGCGCGACAAGCGCAACCAGCCGGCCGGTGAGCTGTCCGGCGGCCAGCGCCAGCAGGTGGCCGTGGGCCGCGCGCTGATGACCAAGCCCAAGGTTCTGATGCTGGACGAGCCGACGGCCGGCGTCTCCCCCATCGTGATGGATGAACTGTTCGACCGCATCATCGAGGTCGCCCGCACCGGGCTGCCGATCCTGATGGTAGAGCAGAACGCCAAGCAAGCGCTTGAGATCGCAGACAAAGGCTATGTCCTGGTGCAGGGGCGCAATGCCTATACCGGCACCGGCAAGGAGCTGCTTGCCGATCCCGAAGTACGCAAATCTTTCCTGGGGGGCTGATAGATGGATCTTCTCAACGCCCTCGTGGCGCTTACCAACTTTGTTATTGTCCCCGGGCTGGCCTATGGCAGCCAGCTGGCGCTTGGCGCGCTGGGGGTGACGCTGATCTACGGGATCCTGCGGTTCTCGAATTTTGCCCATGGAGACACCATGGCGTTCGGCGCGATGGTCACGATTCTGATTACCTGGCTGTTCCAGTCGATGGGGATCGGTGCAGGCCCGCTGCCGACGGCGCTGCTGGCCTTGCCCTTTGGCATTCTGGGAACTATCGGCCTGGCGCTGCTGACCGACAAGACCGTCTACCGGTTCTACCGCCAGCAAAAGGCGAAGCCGGTGATCTTCGTGATGGTCTCTCTGGGTGTGATGTTCATGATGAACGGCATCGTGCGTTTCATCATCGGCCCCGGCGATCAGCGGTTTTCCGACGGCGAGCGCTTCATCATTAAGGCGCGCACTTTCAAGCAGATGACCGGCCTGAACGAAGGCCTGGCGATCAAGACCACCCAAGGCATCACCGTGATTACCGCGATCATCGTGGTGGCGGTGCTGTTCTGGTTCCTGAACAAGACCCGAACCGGCAAATCCATGCGCGCCTATTCGGATAACGAGGATCTGGCGCTGCTGTCGGGCATCAACCCGGAACGCGTGGTGATGTACACTTGGATGATCGTGGCGGCTCTGGCGACCATTGCGGGCGTGCTCTACGGCCTCGACAAATCGTTCAAGCCGTTCACCTATTTCCAGCTGCTGCTGCCGATCTTTGCCTCTGCCATCGTGGGCGGCCTCGGCAACCCGATCGGCGCGATTGCGGGCGGGTTCATCATCGCCTTCTCCGAGGTGACGATCACCTATGCCTGGAAAAAGGTCCTGACCTACGGCCTGCCGGACAGCCTGGCGCCTGACGGGCTGGTTCAGCTCCTCAGCACAGACTACAAGTTCGCGGTTTCCTTCGCGATCCTGATTGTTGTCCTCCTGTTCAAGCCCACCGGCCTTTTCAAAGGGAAAGCGGTATGACCGACACCATGAAACATACCCTTCTTTTCGTCTTTGTCGGCGTGATGATCCTGGCTGAAGGCATGACCGACTTCCTGTTCTTCTCCGGCTCTTGGAACTCGGCGCTGGTGATCCTCAACATGGGGCTGATCTCGGCCATCATGGCCATCGGGGTGAACATCCAGTGGGGCTTTGCCGGGTTGTTCAACGTCGGCATCATGGGCTTTACCGCGCTTGGCGGGCTGGCGGTGGTACTGACCTCGACGCCGGTGATCCCGGCGGCCTGGTCGTCGGGCGGCGTCAGCATCGTAATGGCCTTGGTCATGGGTGCGATGACAATCGTGGCCGCGGTGATGATCACCAAGAATATGCCAGCGGGCAAATTCAGAACGCTGGTGCTGCTGGCTGTCCTGGTCGCCGGCTTCTTCTTTTACCGGGCCATCTTCGATCCGGCGGTGAGCTCGGTCGAGGCGATCAACCCGGCGCTGCAGGGTAATATCGGCGGCCTGGGCCTGCCGGTGCTGCTGGCCTGGCCCGCTGGTGGCCTGCTGGCGGCTGGTGCCGCCTGGCTGATCGGCAAGACCGCCCTGGGCCTGCGCTCGGATTATCTGGCGATTGCCACACTGGGTATTGCCGAGATCATCATCGCGGTGCTCAAGAACGAAGACTGGCTGTCGCGGGGCGTCAAGAACGTGGTCGGCCTGCCCCGCCCGCTGCCCTATGAGGTGGATCTGCAGAACGATCCGTCCTTTGTTGAACGGGCCGCCAGCTGGGGCATGGACCCGGTCACCGCGTCGACCGTTTACGTCAAGGCAGGCTATGCGCTGATGTTCACCGTGGTGCTGCTGGCGCTGCTGTGGATGGCGCAGATGGCGCTCAAAAGCCCCTGGGGCCGGATGATGCGCGCGATCCGCGACAATGAAACCGCGGCCGAGGCGATGGGCAAGGATGTGACCCGCCGCCACCTGCAGATCTTCGTGCTGGGCTCCGCCATCTGCGGCATCGCCGGTGCCATGATGACCACCCTGGACAGCCAGCTGACGCCGGGCACCTACAACCCGCTGCGGTTCACCTTCCTAATCTGGGTGATGGTGATCGTCGGCGGCTCCGGCAACAACTTTGGCGCGGTTCTGGGCGGCATGCTGATCTGGTTCTTCTGGATCAAGGTGGAGCCGATGGGTATCCTGCTGATGGAGCTGGTGACCTCTGGCATGGCCGAGGGCAGCGCGCTGAAGGCGCACCTGATGGAAAGCGCTTCGCACATGCGGCTGTTCACAATGGGCCTGATCCTGCTTCTGGTGCTGAGGTTCAGCCCGCGGGGCCTGATCCCGGAGAAATAGGCAACGGCTTTGGGATAGCTCTCGTGCAACACAGCCTGCAAAAGAAAACAGCAAAAGGGGCCGCGGCGAAAGCTGCGGCCCTTGTTGTATTGGCGCTGCTGGCTGCGCCTTTCAGCTATTATGCCGCTGTGTTCGGGATCGAGGGCCTGGGCGGCAGTGCGAAGAGAGATACCTACCTGTTCATTCCGGGCGCGGTTTGGTCCAATGCGGCCATCTCTGTGCACATGCTGATCGGGGCCGTGCTGCCTGTCCTGGTGCCGCTGCAGCTGGGGTTGGGCCTCAGCGGGCGCCTGCCCGGGCTGCACAGATGGCTTGGCCGCCTGCTTGTCCTGGCCGCCTGCGTGACGGCGGCGGGCGGGCTTGCGTTCACAGCCTGGCAGGGCACGATTGGCGGCTGGCCGATGGACGCAGGGTTTGCGGTCTATGGCCTGTTGCTGCTGGCCGCGGCCATTCAAACCGCACGGCTGGCGCGGCAGGGGCAAACCGTCCGCCACCGGCGGTGGGCGCTGCGGCTGCTGGTCCTTGCGATGGGGTCCTGGCTGTACCGTGTTCAATACGGCCTGTGGGTGCTGGCCACCGGCGGCGCGGCATCAAACCCGCAGTTCACCGGCGGGTTTGATCTCTTTATGAATGCAGGCTTTTACCTGCCCTGGCTGTTGCTGCTGGAGCTTATGCTGAGACGGCGCCCTAGCGCCCCCTGAACAAGCTGCCAAGGATGCCGCGAACAATGCGGCGGCCGGTGGTGCCCTTCAGCTCCTTGATCACCACTTCGGACATCGCCGAGGTAAAGGTGTCTTTCTGGCGGGACGTGCGCGACGTGGAGCGGCTGACCCGGGACCCTGAATAACGGCGGGCGGCGTTGAATTCCCGTGCCATCGGTTGCGGCGACTCTTCGGCCTCGGCTTCTGAGGTTTCGGCCTCCTGCGCGGCTGTTTGCGCCCGCTGGGCCAGGATCTCATAGGCCGAGCGGCGGTCCAGGGGCGTGTCGTATTTACCCGCCATATCGGACGCTTTCAGAATGGCCGCCCGCTCTTGTTGCGTGATCGGGCCCAGCTGGGAACTGGGCGGCCGGATCAGCGTCCGCTCCACCACGCCGGGCACCCCCTTCTTTTGCAGCATCGAGGTGACTGCCTCGCCCACGCCCACCTCGCGGATGGCCTCCTCGGTCGGGAAGCGCGGGTTCTCGCGGTAGGTTTCGGCGGCCAGCCGAAGGTTCTTGCGGTCCTTGGCGGTAAAGGCACGCAAGGCGTGCTGTATGCGGTTGCCAAGCTGGCCCAGGATATCCTCCGGCACGTCAGCCGGGTTCTGGGTGATGAAATAGACCCCCACGCCTTTGGAGCGGATCAGCCGGGCCACCTGCTCCACCTTGTCGATCAATGCCTTGGGGGCGTCATCGAACAGCAAATGCGCCTCGTCAAAGAAGAAGACCAGCCGCGGCTTGTCCGGGTCGCCGACCTCCGGCAGTTCTTCGAACAGCTCGCTGAGGAGCCAGAGCAGAAACGTCGAATAAAGCCCCGGCGCCGCCATCAGCTTATCCGCGGCCAGGATGTTGACCATGCCCTTACCGGATGCATCGCAGCGCATCAGGTCGCTCAGCGCCAGGGCTGGCTCCCCGAACAGGCCCGCGCCGCCCTGGTTCTCCAGCACCAGCAGGCGGCGCTGAATCGCCCCGATCGACGCCGTGGAGACGTTGCCGTAACGCAGGGACAGCTCGCTGCGGTTTTCCCCGATCCAGACCAGCAGCGCCTGCAGGTCCTTTAGATCCAACAGCGGCAGCCCTTCTTCGTCGGCCAGCCGGAACGCAATGTTCAGGATGCCCTCCTGCGCCTCGCTCAGCTCCAGCAGGCGCGCCAGCAGCAACGGGCCCATTTCGGCCACCGTCGTGCGCACCGGGTGGCCCTGCTCGCCATAAAGGTCCCAAAAGGCAACCGGACAGGCGTGATAGCCGTAATCAGCAAAGCCGATCTTGTCCGCACGGGCGGTGAAGGCGCCGTGCAGTTTGTGGCTGTCCGAACCTGGTTTGGCCAGACCTGACAGGTCCCCTTTCACATCCGAGAGGATCACCGGCACGCCGGCATTGGAAAACCCTTCCGCAAGGATTTGCAGTGTCACCGTCTTGCCGGTGCCGGTCGCGCCGGCGATCAGCCCGTGGCGGTTGGCATATTTTAAGGCCAGCCCCTGCGGCGTGCCGTAATCCTCGCCGCCGCCGCCCAGAAACACCTGTTCAGTCATACCTGTCCCCTGTCCGCTTTTTTGCCTGTGGATAACAATACAAACTTAACTTTTCGGTGCGATAGTCAATCTTGCCCGCCCCTGCACTTGCGGTTGCCGTGGCGGACATTTCCTCCCTGTCAGACTGGCCGTGCCTTGTGCACGGCCTTCTTTTTGGCGTAACTGCCTGGAAATCAGGCAGCCGGCTCCGCAAGGTCCCGCAATTCCGGGCTATTTCCGTCAAACCAGGGCCGAACTGCATTTTTTTGAACTTGCATGTTGACCGATGGCCAGCCCTTTCGTAACGTCCTACGCAATAACTAAGTCGGCCAGTCCGACGGGGAGACGCAAATACGAAAAAGGGAACCAGCGGGTTCCCTTTTTTGTTCTTATTCAGCAACTTCCACGGTTGAAACGGTCTGGGCGGAATTCCCCGCTGATCGTTTGATATTGACCTGACACTGCCCGGGCAGCGTGTTACACGCGAAAGCAGCGTCTGTAGAAAAATGAGGCATTCATGTTGAAGTCCCTGACCCCGATCACGCTGGCCGCACTGCTGGCCATGACCGCACCGCTGGCAGCGCAGGAAACGGCGGCGGAAGAGGAGACCGCCGGGGCGGAAACCGCAGAACAGGCTGAGCAAGGCGAGAAGGCGGAATCGACCGCGGACGATATTCTTGATCTTGGCGAACCGGTCAACACAGACCCGCAGCTGGGCCAGCGCTATTCCAAAGAGAAGCACGGCGATTGGGATCTGGCCTGCATTAAGACCGAAGGCGAGACCGACCCTTGCTCGCTGCTGCAAATTCTGTCCGGCCCGCAGGGCAACCCGATTGCCGAGGTGTCACTGTTCCGGATTGATCAGCAGGGCGGCCAGGCTGTTGCCGGCGCCACCGTGATCGTGCCGCTGGAAACCCTGCTGCCGGCGGCGCTGACCATCTCGATCGACGGCGCACCGGCCAAGCGCTACAATTATTCCTTCTGCAACCAGCTGGGCTGCGTGGCGCAAATCGGCCTGACCCAAGGCGATATCGACGCCTTTAAAAAGGGTAAGGCAGCGACCCTGTCGCTGCGCCCGGCGCCGGCCCCGGATCAGGTGGTGGAAATGAAGCTGTCGCTGAGCGGCTTCACCGCCGGTTATGACGTGGTGGACGTGGTCAAGCAGTAACGCCTGACACCCGCCTGAAAAACGGAAACGCCGCGTGCCCCCCAGGGCCGCGGCGTTTTCGTTTGCGGGCCTCAGACCCTGCGCAGGGCCAGCACCGCGTTCAGCCCGCCAAACGCAAAGGCATTCGACAGAGCCACCTCAACCCGTGCCTCGCGCGCCTCGTTCGGGACCACATCCAGATTGCATTCAGGATCCGGTTCCTCATAGCCGATGGTCGGAGCAATCACCCCGTCGCGCAGTGCCATGATGCAGGCCAGCAGTTCCACCGCGCCGGTGCCGCCGATCAGGTGGCCGTGCATGGATTTGGTGGAGGAGATCATCAGATTGTCCGCCTGGGGGCCGAACACATCCGCCACCGCGGCGCATTCGGTTTTGTCATTGGCCGCCGTTCCGGTGCCATGCGCGTTGATATAGCCAACCTCGGACGCGCTGACGCGGGCATCCTGCAGCGCCCCCGAAATGGCCCGCGCGGCGCCCTGCTTGCTGGGCATGACAATGTCGGCAGCGTCAGAGGACATTGCGAAACCGATAACCTCGCACAGGATCTCCGCTCCGCGCGCTTTGGCGTGGTCATATTCCTCGAACACGAAAACACCGGCGCCTTCGCCCTGCACCATGCCGTTGCGGTTGGCGCTGAACGGGCGGCAGGCGTCCTTGGACATCACCCGCAACCCCTCCCAGGCCTTAACACCGCCAAAACACAGCATCGATTCCGAGCCGCCGGTGATCATCACCGGGCTCATACCCGAACGCACCATCTGAAACGCCTGCGCCATCGCATGGTTAGAGGACGCGCAGGCGGTGGAGACGGTAAAGCTGGGCCCCTTGAGGTTGAACTGCATCGACACATGGCCGGCCGCAGCATTGTTCATCAGCTTGGGCACCACAAAGGGATGCACCCGGTTCTTGCCGTCCTCGTAAACGCTGCGGTAGTTCTCATCCAGCGTCTGCATGCCGCCGCCGGAGTTGCCCAGAACGACGCCGGCCTTGGCCGACAGCTCGCCATGAAACTCCAGCCCGGACTGCTCAATCGCTTCCTTGGCCGCGGTCAGAGTAAATTGGGTAAAGCGGTCATAAAGGCTCATCTGCTGGCGGTTGAACCGGCCTTCGGCCTCGAACCCGCGAACCTGGCCGCCGATCCGGATCGACAGCCGCTCCACATCGCGGAATTCCAGCTCCCCGATGCCGCAGCGGCCTTCGCGCATGGCCTCCAGCGTGGCGGGCACCGAGTGACCCAATGCATTGATGGTCCCGGCCCCGGTAATGACAACGCGCTTCATAAGAGGGCTTACGCCTTTTCCAGTATCAGCTTGTCGATGCCCGCGACGATGGCCGCCACATTGGAGATGTCGAAATCGCTTTTCCCAGGCTCATTGGCGTTGAAGGGAATCGAAATGTCGAACTCCTCCTCGATCGCAAAGATGCTTTCAACCAGCCCCAGGCTGTCGATGCCAAGATCCTCCAGGGTGCTGTCGAGGGTCACATCCGAAGGCTCCAGAACCGCCTGTTCGGCAATGATTGCAATGACCTTGTCCTGCGTGCTCATGTAGGGATCCCTGATATTCTGCCTGAGGCTGATGTAGGTATTCGGCCGTTACTTGAAAACAGCCTTTTTTAACAATTCGATGTCACGCATCAGCCGCGGCAGGCGGCGCTGTGCCTTATACATCTCAGTGTGGGTCTCCATCTTGACGCCGGGGTAGCCCATGATCACCCGGCCTGCGGGCACATTCGACAGAATCTTGGTGCCGCCGCCGGCGATCACGCCGTCGCCGATAAAGATATTGTCGACCACACCGGCCTGGCCGCCCAGCACAACATTGTTGCCAATGTCCACCGACCCGGAGATCCCGGTCTGGCCGCACAACAGGCAGTCGTTGCCGACGCGGGTGTTGTGGCCGACGTGAACCAGGTTGTCGAGCTTGGTGCCGTTGCCGATCACGGTGTCGCGGATGGTGCCGTTGTCGATGGTGCAGTTGGAGCCGAGCTCCACATCATCGCCGATGGTGACAGCGCCCAGCGAATGAATGCGTGCCCAGGATTGCGCCTTGGCCTCGCCCTGATCGCCCAGCGTCTTGCGGACGTTTTCGGCGCCCGACACTTCCGGTGTCACATAGGAGAACCCGTCACCGCCGACCCGCGCGCCTGGCTGGGCGCGGAAGCGGTCGCCGATCGCGGCGCGGGCGCCGATGGAGACCATCTCGCGCAGCTGGGCATCCGCGCCAATCACCGCATCCGCACCGATATAGCAGTGCGGGCCGATGACCGAGCGCGCGCCGATCTTCGCTCCGGCTGCAACAACCGTCAGCGGCCCCACAGAGACGCCCTCGCCCAGCTCGGCGCTGGGATCGACGACGGCGGAGGGGTGGATGCCGGAGGGGAACCCCTGCCCGCAGTCCAGCATGGCGGTCACCCCCGCCATGGTCATCCGCGGGCGCGGGGCAAAGATCGCAGCCTTGAGACCGTAGGACTGCCAGTCCGCGCCTTCCCACAGCACGGCGGCCTGCGCATTGCCTGCCTGCAGGCCGTCCGCGTATTTCGGCGCCATCGCCATGGCAATCTGGCCGGCTTCGGCATCCTGCGGTTCAGCCGCGCCTGCGATCTGCAGGTCCAGGTCGCCCTGGGCTTCAGCGCCCAGGGACTCGGCGATCTGGCGGATTGTGAACATGGCAGGCCCTTTCAGAATAATCCTGTATGGGCCCGGTATTTACCCTTGAACGCTGGGCAGCACCACCCCTGCCCGTTCCAGTGCCGCCCAGATCTTGGCGTCGCGGCCATAGACATCGCGGCGGAATTCCGCACGGCCTTTGCTCGACACGACCGCTGTCCGGTAGATGATGTGCACCGGCACCTTCTGCTCCAGATCGACCTTGGTTTCCCGGCCGCTGTTCAGGATGCGGTGGAAGAAGGCCTTTGGATCCTCAGTCTGGCGCGCCAGCAGCGCATAGGCAAACTCAAACGGCTGCGCCAGACGGATACAGCCATGCGAGAAGGCGCGCACTTCGCGTGCAAACAGGCTCTTCTGCGGGGTGTCGTGCAGATAGATGTTGTATTTGTTCGGGAACATGAACTTGACCAGACCCAGCGCATTGCTGCGGCTGGGAGGCTGGCGCATGGAATAGGGGAAGTTCCGCGCGGTATACTGCGAGAAGTCGGCCGAGCCGCGGTTCACCACCCGGCCGCGGCGGTCGGTGATCTGGATATGGCCGACAGCGTTGGGGTTGTTCCGCAGCTTGGGCAGGTATTCCTTGGTGATGATCGAGCGCGGCACGTACCAGCTCGGATTGATCACCATATGCTCCATCTCGTCGGAGAATTCTGGGCTGCGGCGGTCGTGGGTGTTCTTGCCGATCACCGAGCGGGTTTCAAAGGTCACGTCGCCATTGTCGACGATCTTGGCGGTGAAATCGGTCTGGTTGACCAGGATATGGCGCTCGCCCCGGTCCGGGGTCAGCCAGCGCTCCCGCTCCATCGCGACGATCACCGATTTAAGGCGGCTGCTGACCGGCTTGTTGACTTCTGCCAGGGTGCCGGCGCCAGCCACACCGTCGGTTTCCAGCCCGTGATCGGCCTGGAAGCGCTGCACCGCCTGCTCCAGCGCGGCGTCATAGCTGCGCGCGGCGCTGCGCTGCAGATAGCCCATCGCCATCAGCCTGTTGCGCAGGGCGATGACTGCCGGGCCCTGATCGCCCGGTTCCAGCTTCTTGGCCTGCACCGCAGGTCCCCAGCCGCCGGCAGCCAGAACCTGTTCTAGACGCAGTTTTTCGCGCATCAAACCACGGTATTGCGGAGACGCCGGAACCAGGCTGCGCATAAAGGCATAGGGCTGGGTGTCACGGATCCCGGCCAGGAAACTGGCGCCATCCACGGTATGTTTCTTGCGCACCAAGCCGTCATCAATCCGCGAGGGCACCAGCAGCCCGGTTTGCAGATCGGTGGCATAGTCCACCAGCGCCTTGCTCAGCGCCGCCTCGGCCATGCCGAAATCGCGGGTGGTGCGGGCCTGCCGCATCAGCTGCACCAGCCTGCTGACTTCTGCGGAGCGGTCCGGCAGCCCGTGGGCGCGGGTTTCGTTCAATGCGGCCAGCAGCGCGCTGCGGCGCTGGCGCGATGCCTCATCCGGGCCGGTCCAGATCGCCTGGTAGCCGCTCTCCCGGTAGAATCTGGCAACCGCGTCATCGGTGGAGGCCGCCTCTGCCACAGCCTGACGGAATGCCGCCGGTATGTCTGCCTGCGCGGCGCCGGCAATGGTTCCGGCGGCCAGGCCTCCCAGCGCCAGGGCGAAAAGCCCTGCCTTGAGCCCCGGCAAAAAATATCCAGCGGATGCGCGCGTCATAAATTTCCGGTCCTTGTGCCGTTTTTCCAATTTTGGCAGTGCCTATCTGAAATTCTGGTAAATGCCAGCCTGCGTTGTCCACTCACAATCGCGAAAAGTTAACCCTGATGCACCGTTGCCGCGTCTATGAAACCCGCCTGCAACAGTCGCGGGGAAAAGTTCCATGCCCCTCCCCTTTTGCGCAAGAAATCGCCGAAAACCCGGTCATACGTTACAGTGCGGCAAAGAAATGTTGGAACAGGATTCTCACTGTGCCATACATGCCGCACGTTAACTACGAGCGTTGACGAGCCCGTAACATCGGGCAATTAGGCAGGACTAACAGCGTACGGGACGGCGCAGTATCAATGGCAGAAACCACGGGCACGGGGATCTCCCGGCGTTCTCTTTTGGGTGTATTTGCTGCAACCGCAGTGGCAGCAGCCCCAACTTTCTCAAATGCAGCAGGCTTTTTGCGCGGCGGCGGCGATATCCGGCGCATCCGCATGTATTCTGGCCGCACCGGCGAGCGTGTGGACATGGTGTATTGGATCGACGGCCAGTACATCAAAGACGCCGTCAAGGAGATCAACCACTTCATGCGCGACTGGCGCACCGATGATGTGAAGGAAATCGACCTGCGCACCATCGACATCATGGCAGCCTCGCACAATCTTCTGGATGTGAACGAGCCCTACATGCTGCTGTCCGGTTACCGCAGCCCCAAGACCAATGCGATGCTGCGCAGCCGCTCCCGCGGGGTGGCCAAGAACTCGCTGCACATGCGCGGCCAGGCTGCTGACCTGCGGCTGGCGTCGCGCTCGGTGTCGCAGATGGCCAAAGCCGCCGAAGCCTGCCGTGCCGGTGGTGTCGGCAAGTATCAGCGTTCGAATTTTGTGCATATGGATTGCGGTGTTGTCCGCACCTGGCGCGGCTGACCGTAGCTCGCATTGCAAGAATGCAAGCCTGCCCGTCCCGGGGCAGGCTTTTTTGTTTTCAGCGCCCGCCGCTGCGGCTTATCCTCATGAAATTGGAAACAGGCAGTTTTTCCCGTTGCAGAGGTGGCAAAGCACGGGTATACCCCGCCGTAACGACGCACCTGTAGCTCAGCTGGATAGAGCGCTGCCCTCCGAAGGCAGAGGCCAGAGGTTCGAATCCTCTCAGGTGCGCCATCTCACATCTTCCCATGTTTACATCCCCTAACACCTTGAACGGAAAGGTGATTTTTGGGGTTCGAACACCTTCATTCCGGCAGTACGAAATCGGCTCCACAAAAGCCAATCTGAGCACTGTTTTCTTGAGCGCCAAACTACCGTTTTTGTAAATATTCCAAGGGCTTGACAGGAACTCAAAGGCGAGTTCGAACAACTCCTCTCGGGTGTATCTTGGCTTCGTCACCGTAGAGGCCTTCTCAGCCAGCAACATTTTCTCCCGCTCCAACGTCGCAATCTTGGATTCGTAGGCACTCACAACGCTCAGATTGTCTGTCTCCACGATGCGGTCCAGAAGTGCGGCGATCTTCTTCTCAGCGTCCTTGACCTTACTGTCATAGGCCTTGGCGTTCTCCTCAGCCTTCGCAAGCCGCGCATCCCACAGATCGTGGAACATCGCCTTAGCAACGGCGAACAAGGCCTTGCCAGGCTGCATTTTTTTGAGAACGTCTTCGACATCGCCTTCGAGCTGGTCACGGCGAATGGACTTTCGGTAACTAACGCACCCTTTCGTCTTACACATATAATAAGGGTGCTTCTTTCCGGTCTTGCTTTTCGACCAGCAGGACGTCAGCGGCTTGTCGCAGTCGGAACAAACGACGGCTCCGCGCACCGGGAAATCTTCACTGATGTCTTTACGAGCCGGAGCCTTGGCTGTGCCTTTCAAGCGAGCCTGAATACGCTCAAAAGTCTCAAAGCTGATCAAGCCTTCGTGCTGGGCTTTGCGCAAAGATATACCCCAACTGGGCATTTCGATGTACCCGGCGTAGAGCGGCTGGGTCAGAATATCATGAATGCGCTGATTGCGGATTGTGCCATCAGGCAGGTCTTTGGGGTAATCGGGCTGGCCTTCCAGGAAGCGCTTCACCTCAACTTGGGCTTGGAAGCGACCGCATGCATACCCCTCCAAAGCCTCCTGAAGAATTGAGGCAAGAGGTTCATCACGCACAAGCAGTTTGTTGTGCCCTGGCACACTCTTATAGACGAACCCTTTCGGCGGCACGGATGTAACGCAATATCCATTGAGAACCCGCGCCCGCATGCGGTTACGCGTCTGTTCAGCATTCTTCTGGCGCTGGTGCTGGGATACCGAGGCGAGCATGTTTTCTACAAGGATCGAGTCCGAGTCTTCCCCGAACTCAATAGATGGGCTCTGGAGCACCCCGCCCGCCTCAGAAATCGCGGTACGCAGCGCAAGGTGCGCATCAAGTCCCCGCGCGAGGCGGGACACGTCATCGATGATTACGACATACCCGTCTTTGCGGTGCTTGCGGATGAAACGCAGCATGGCCTGAATACCCGGTCGATCAATCAAACCGCCAGATGCATCGTCCTGAAACACATCAACGACTTCCAGCCCCTTGTACCGCGCAAACTCCCGGCACCTTGTTTCCTGGCTCGCAAGCCCGTCACCCTGCTTCTTCTGCTTGGATGAGGAAACCCGGCAGTAAATCAAAGCCTTGGTGTGTGTTGCTGATGCGAATTCACCTGTCTTCATGCTTACTCTCTTTCCTGATGAAAAGAGTTTAGCGCACCCGAATCGGTCTGTGCAGATGCCGAGTCAGCATCAATCGCTTTTCCACAGCTTTCTTCAGAAAAAACAATTTGGTAGCCGCAATCCATCAACCCAACCAACAACATCCAGACGGCCTCCAGAGCTTCTTGCTCCTGATCTTCCGTCAAACCCATCCCTTCGACGTGGTGACGGTACTTCTCCAAATCAACCGTTACGGTCTTCTCGCCAGTTCCAGAAGCCATCAACTCGTTGAACTTCCGGGTAATGTTCTCGCCTGCATTTCCGTCCATTGAAATTCCCTTTCAGCGTTTCATCAGGCCGCAGCAATTGGTTCACGCAGGAACCCCGCGCGGCCAGGACGTGTCTTGATCTGGTGCTTGTCTGTTGGCGCAGTTGCCGCCTTACGCGGTCATGCGCTCTGGCTTCTTACATCGGCGGATCAGACCCCGATGTAAGGCCATTGGCGTCTACCCGGCGCTCAGCGCGGGAGTTACGCCTTTTGTATATTTTCATAATAACATCCATAGGTTGCATTATGCAAATAAACCTCGCGTTCGCTTGTTGTGGGCTCGTAAGGCGCAAAGCCTGCGCCAGCGTTACGGTTTGGGGCGGTAGCCCTTGATGAAGCTCCATTCACCGGAGCGGTATTGCGGGAAGTCCCGGTAGCGTGCTGGCACAGCCTCGCAGATCACGCGGCGATAGCGCGCACCCCAGAAACCGCGCACCCTCACGCGCTCCATGTCCCGATCAAAATACGGGTTCGGGAAATACCGCCCCGCATAACGGCGGATCGTGTAATACGGCACCTTGTCCGCCAGAAACGGGCGGATGCCGTAGCCGGACGCCCAGATGAGCGCCTTGTTTGCGGGCATGGTCAGGATTTCATCGGGGCTCATCAGGGCGCGGGCTTGTTTGCGCTTATGCGCCATCTCCATATCCAGATGCCGCAAGGCGATGCCCGTCTTGAGCGCGTCCTGCCCCTCGAACAGAATGCCGTGCAACGCCTCGCGCCTGGCTTTGGCTGCGCGGGCCTGTGTCAGAGGATCATCAACGGCCAGCGTCTGCTGACCCAGCTTGCGGCTGAGATGCTGCGCGGTCTCCAGATCAGACAGCCCGCCCCCGAGATAGATTTCTACATCGGCATTGGCTTGCAGGGTCATCGCCCCTGTTGGGCCGAGGTTTTGGCGGATTTGTCCCAAGTCCTGATAGACACAGAGTGGACACAGACCAAAGCCCCGGCCAATGGCATAGAACTCGGACAGCTCCGGGAAGCGGCCAAGCTGCGCGGCCTCATCGATCACGAGATTGACGGTCGGCGCGCCGGGCTTGCGCTGTTTTAAGGTGCGCAAGGTCGAGAAACACTGCCGGATGAGCGGCGCGTTCTGCTCGATGAGTTCAGCAGGCATCATCAGGAAAACAAACACCGGGCGCTGGCTGTCTTCGGTCAGCACATCCAGCGTGAAATCCGCCTCATCCTCACCGACAAAGCTTTGCTGCAACGCCGGATCGTTCATGAACGCGACTGCGTTGGTAATCTCGCTGAGAACGGAGTCATAGGTCTTGCGGCTGTGCTTCGCCATGTCGAGCATTTCGCGGAAGGCTGTGTCCAAATCCGGCTCACCCAGTGCGGCCATGGTTTCGGCCATCTGCGCCCAGCCTTCGGGTTCGGCACGGATCATGCTGATCAGTTCATAAAGGCTGCGCGGTGAAACGCTGCCATCCCGATGCACAAGCCCCCGGGTCAAGGGATCAGCCCAGTTCTGCGCCTTCTGCTCAAAGAACCTGGCATCACCGCCGCCACTTTCCGGCAACAATGTCCGCGCCGCGCGCCGTGTATCCGCCACCAGCGTCGGAGAGTCCGGTTTCAAATGGCTATAGATGTTCAAACTATGGTTCGGCAGGCCGTGCAGGTGATACGGGTTCACGTAGTAGACATGCGCCCCCATGTGTACGAGGCCGGGGCCGATCACCGCTGCCATCTCCCCCTTGGGGTCAACCGCCAGCACACGCTGCGGCTCTCCCTTGCGCCCAGGTGCAGCCATCAGGTGGGAAAGCACAGTAGTAAACTTGCCCGAGCCAGCGCCGCCGATCAGAAGCGCGCCTGCTTGCTGATCATGAAAAAGCTGGCGGTCATGGTGGAACCCCATCGGCAAGCCGCCCTTGCCGCGAAATACTCCCCGCACCTCCTGCGGCGTGGCAAAGCGGGCTGAGCCGAAAGGGTTTTCCTGATAGTGGTTCATCACACGTCACTCCTTGAAGGGATGGAGGGCTTGGCGCTTCGATAAAACCGGGAGCGCCTATGGTCATTAGCCAGTTAGCAGGCCGATCAGGAACATGATCCAGATGACGCCCAAAATGGATTTGGCAACCATTTTCAGGACCTTAATGATCTTATCGCTGAAGGTTTCGACTTTTCGGATATGGTGGATTTCACCGATTTTATCCTTGATATAACGAGGCATATTTCTCTCCTTTTCAGTTGGTGGGTGGTTAGCCGTAATTAGACAACAGGAAGCGGTAGCCGATATTGGTGATGATCATGATCAGCGCCCAATACACCGCGATCCGCGTGGCACCGAAAATCACCAGATGCAGCAGAACCCAATAGGCCGTCTCAAATAGCTTGAGATAGCTATATCCGTAGTTCTGCACAGCGATTTCGCGGAACCATTCAATGGACATTTTGTAGGCGGGATGTGCCCACAGGAATGCCGCCGCAAGGGCGCAGAGAATGGCGAAGAAATCTCGCCTCTCATCGTCACCGCCCCCTTTGCCGTTCTGGGGGTTCATCATCATGAGTTTCTCCTTTCATTTCTTCAGACAAAGCTCCGCCATTGCTGAACACGGACGGTTCAGCCCAAGGGCATTCGCTTTTTTGGTTTGATTTTGACGCTGTTTCAGCCCAGCGTTTCTGTCTGTGTTACCCAAGTCTTAGTGTCGTCAGTGCCTCACCTACAAGGAACGCACAAAATTTTTCTCTCAACCCTCTGTAAATGTAGGGTAATTTTTTTATTTTTTGCTGTGACAGAACCGGGACGACAATATTTCAGCGTGGATCACCGCCGCCCCCTTGCCGTGTCGGGGGTAATTCACCATGAGCTTCTCCTGTCATTTCTTCAGGCATACCTCAGCCATTGCCGAACACGATGTTTCGGAGGGCGGTTTTCACCGCAAACACGTCAGGTTTTGCTAAGGTCTTGGATAGCCTTTTTGTGATCCAAGGAAACTCCGAGGGGGAGGTAACATTCAAGTTGAGATTGGGTCACAACGAGGTCATCAACGCTTTAGTGCCTGAATTTTTCCAGCTATCGCGGAGCGGACGGCTGAAAACGAAGACGCGCCTGTTAACCAATCTTAACGTCGAATTAACCTAATATCTTTATGATATTGCTATGAATTCTGGCAGCGGCGGCGAGGATGTAAGGCAGGCTGAGCGGGACAAACGGCGCGCTCAGGATATGGACGATTTCAACAATGAAATGGCCGGGCGCGATGTTGGCCGCATGGGGCGCTTCCTCCCCAGTGGAGACCGCGATCCCAAAAAAGTTGCCAAGCAACGTGAAGAACGCGCCACCATGCTCACCAATCTCCAGCTCCTCATGCAGAACGACCCGGAATACGCTGCGCTCTACCGTGAGACCGAAGAAAAGCTACGCGATACGCAAACCCGTTTGGATGGCGCGCTGGAAAAAGTACAGAACCTCAAGGCCGAAGCTGACGAGGCCATGCTGGACATCATGACCAGCGCTGCCCGCCTGCCGGATGGCGCTGCCGTGTTTCAGGATCAGGACGGCAATATCCGCTACGAGGACGGCACAGCCGTGGATGCCGACCTGGCGGAAAGCATCGTCTGGCGCGGTGACGAGCCAACATACGATGATA
This sequence comes from Leisingera sp. G5_S3_59_S7, assembly GCF_054968485.1. Classification (NCBI taxonomy): domain Bacteria; kingdom Pseudomonadati; phylum Pseudomonadota; class Alphaproteobacteria; order Rhodobacterales; family Roseobacteraceae; genus Leisingera; species Leisingera sp. G5_S3_59_S7. The sequence continues at coordinate 96,849 of NZ_JBQKUH010000001.1, read as the reverse complement.
TGCGCGCCGCTGCCGACCTCATGAACGGTCTGTCAGAACTGGAAAATGACATTCACGCCGGACAGGCCGAGATTGGCGATATGCAGGAACGCTTGGCCGATGAGGACGACCCGTTAAGTGCAGACGAACTGCGTGTACTCCCGGTTGAAGCAGAGGATTTGCTGTCTGGCATCGAGAACGAACTTCAAGCTCTGCAAGGCTTTGATCAGTCTACTGACCTCTCGCAGCAACGGACGCAGACTACCGCACCTGAAATCGGCACTCCCAAGCAGTAATCTTATCTGGCCTTGGCCGCAGCTTCCGCTGATACTTCATTACCGTTTATGTCAACGTAACGCCCGTCCTGACCACGAAAGATTGGCCGTCCATCCGGCAATTTTGGCGCACGCTCGATCATGAACTGGATGGCTTCGCTTTCCTTGTCTATCTGGCTGCCCACTTGAGCCAGCTTTTCTGCGAGAACCCATTCGACGCGGGTTAGCTTATCGTAAGTTTCTAGCCAAAGGTCCCTGTAGTCAGGCTCGTTGAGGAGTTTTATGCAGAGCTTGCTTTTGGCTCGGTTCCCGCAAATCAGCTCCGCGCGCTCAGGAGCTGGCATCCCAATGGTCGCAACTACGCATTCCTTAATTTCGGTAGCGTGAGTTACGCAAACCCCATCATCGGCGGCAGAAAGCTGTGGACAGAGCGCAAGCGCGGTTAGAATTCCTTTTGCAAACAATCTCTTGCGAGTGATCATAATCGAAGGATTTTGACCAACACAGATTTACGGGATTCAATGAATTTGGTATTAAGGGAGAGCCCAGCAATACGGGCAAAAACAGCCGGAAAACGCCACTCAGCGCCGAGTATTCGGCCATGCTCAAAAAGGTTCCTATTTGAGCAACACGCCATGCCTGAACCCCGCACTATCGCTTATCTGCGCGTGTCCACGCGCGAGCAATCCACTGACCGTCAGGCTTATGGCCTGCGCGATCTTTGCGATGAATTTCATATCGAGTATTTATCCGCAGGTGCGCGCCACCGTCCGGTGTTCGAGGCCGCGATTTCCCGCCTGAAACCCGGTGACACGTTTCTGGTCTGGGATTTGGACCGCGCGTTCCGCTCCACAATTGACGCGCTGATCACAGCGGATCAATTGCGGGAGCGCGGCATTCACCTGCGCATCGCCCAGATGAGCTTTGATACGGCCACGGAGGAAGGGGAGCTGTTCTACACGCTCATCGCGGCCTTCGCGCGGTTTGAGCGGCGTATTCTGGCGCGGCGCACCCGTGAGGGGCTGGCGGCGGCCAGAGCCAATGGCAAACGCCTGGGCAGGCCGCCCAAGCTGGATAAGGAAACCGTGCATCAGGCGCATGAGGACATCGCGGAGAACGGCTATCCCTGCCGCTATGTCGCCCATCTGCTGGGCGTTTCACGCATCACCCTGCAACGCGCCATAAGGCGCGAGGGGCTGGCATGAACGAATTCACATCAAACGAAAGGAAAACCCAATGATACAATCATCTTACGACGTCACGCCGGAGGAACTGTTCCGCCTCGTTCTGTCCTACACGGCCATTCGCAAACCGGAAAGACGCGCGGAAGTCCTCACCGCCGTGGAAAAACTCACCATGGATCAATGGATGAATGAGGGGCGGTAAGGCGTAACCTCAAAGACAATTTTCACTCAATAGCTCTACCTAAAAAACTCACGACAACGCTTCTGATCGCTGAAATCTGTTCAACACCACAAGCGGCAAATCCCATGGTCGGAGTTTGTTGTGGAATATTCAAAAACTTAACCACCCCCTTGTAAATACGAATTTCAGCCTGACGGGCCTTATTTTCCTTCCTCGCGTCACCAATTCCGCCCAATAGCGTACAATTCACATGTACGACAATCGGCTTGCGGCGGTTACACCTTACTACATCCACATGGAACTCTATTCCCGTAATGGGAAAGTATCTAACCCAAATCTTAATTAGATAATCGTCGCCCTCAAAATACTCTGGCTCGGATTCAACTGGGGCATTTACTAGTTTGTTTGGCAGCGTCATGGAGTAGTATCAAGCATCCCGTTAAAAAGTTTTGCGAAAGGGTTTTCGATCAAACCCAATAGTGCCAGGAATATACCAAAGGCCACGCTTGAAACTATTCCGTTGAGGATGTTGCTGCGAATAGAGCCAGACTTTTTGGTCATCTCGACGACCCTATTCATTTTCTCATGAAGAGATGACATATCCGAGTTGCTGGCCGCGCGATAGTCGTTGAGCGTTGTGCGCAAGCCGTTTTGCATAGCCGATATCCAAAGCGTATCCTCTTTCGATCCGGACCTTTCGCAAATTTCTTTCTTTATCTCGTCTTCAAAAATGTTCTCAGCCAAGGATAGAACCGACTTTTTCTTCTCTCCTTTTATTGAGCGAAATGTTTCCCAAGCAACATCACTGCTCCCGCCTTCGAGGAGGTCTACGAAAATCGATCCCAGCGCGATGTAACCCTCAGCCCCCCTTTCCTTATATTCGCCTAGCTCAAGCAGGTCATCACTGAGGCTCTCGAGATGCGGTGCCAAGCTCTGTTTCACCCCTCTCGCGGGAAGATTTTCGTCGCTCATCAGCCTCCACCCCTTCTAAAGTGTGCTCGACCACTCGTCGGAATAATTGCTTATATTTATCGCCATTCCGATCAATAAACAATTGATCTTTTCCCTCCTCATCGACGAGGACGCGCTTCTGTAAAGTCATAATCTCACTGCCTGCATGTTGTTGTTTGTGATAAAGAAATAACAATATTTAGCCTCACGGTCAACATTTGGTAGCCTATCTGACATACTCATAGGAAAAGGTGATTGAAACGTCGCGTCTGGAGGAAGTAAATTTCCAGGGCATGGAGCGGATCCGCAAACTAGCCTTAACTGGAGGGAAGCCCAAAGGCTGCGTTCCTTTCTAGCTGTGTTAGAGGGCTACTGCGATATGCTGGCCGAAAACGCCGATGGCGTGCCCATTGACGAATGGATTCGCTGGGCGCAGGAAAAGGTTAGGCGGCCAGATCCGCTGTCAAAGCCCTGAAAATCGGCTGTTTTTCTCCGAAATTGGGGTTAAGAGCCACGGCAAGATGTTGGTGGTAGTACCACCACCTCTTGGCAAGGGAGCCCGCTGCGCGCTCCCGTTGCATCCCTCCGGCGGCTGGCTCATCCAGGGTATGCAAACCCATTCCAAAGCCAGGAGAACGTGTGGCCGTTCAATCACCACCATTTCATGGAGACCAGGAAGGGAGCATTTCATTGCTACCCTTGCCTTGGAACCATCCCATCGATCAAAGGGTCTATCGCGCCCCTTGAAACCACTCGCAGAGCTTGGAGATGTGCCTCTCCACCTGCACCGAACCATGCACAAACGACTGGCCGTTCGATCACCAATCAGGGGAGCGTTCCTGCTACCCCCCGATACCCCCATGACGATTTCATCGAGACCAAAGGGCGTTCCTGCCCCTGTGGAACCCTGCTAGACTTGATATTTGGTTGCCGCGCCTAGATAACGCGCTTACAGTCGCGCATACCCTCGTGGCATTCTCACACCGGCTCAACCACTGTATTTCATCGCAGAAACGATGAACTCCCCAAACGAAAAAAAAGAAAAAACATTGAAAACACCGGAGCGAATTGGCAGAATGCAAAAAAGAATACAATCATGAATATTGGCGTTTTCGATTTCTTCTCCGGCTGTGGCGGAACCAGTAAAGGATTTTTGAGCGCAGGCATGAAGCCTGTATTCGCTCTTGATTTTGATTCTGATGCTGCCAAGACTTACCAGAGGAACTTCCCAAGCACCGTGTTTTCCAATTCAGATATAACAAAGTTTGACGATTCTGCACTTAGCGATCTCACAAGAGAACAAACGCTCACTCTATTTTGCGGTTGTGCTCCCTGTCAGCCTTTTACGCGCCAAAACACACAGAAGCCTGACAAAAAGAAGGACGCTAGAAGGTCTCTGCTATCCCATTTTGGGGACTTAATAGAAAAATATACTCCCGATTACATTTTTGTGGAGAATGTTCCTGGCCTGCAGCGGGTTTCGGGCAACAGCACCCTTAAGAGATTTCAGAAGAAACTAGAATCTTTGGGTTACTACACGACTGTAGACATTCTTTCATCTCAGCAATATGGCGTACCCCAGAGACGGAAGCGGCTTGTTCTACTTGCATCTAAACTTGGCAAGATCGATTTTCCGGATGCCACCCATGATCCATCGAAGGGTAAACCCTATAGCACGGTTAGAGAATGGATCTCCCATTACCCAGCAATCGAAGCAGGGCAGACGCATCCGACTATTCCGAACCACCGTGCGGCCAATCTCTCAGAATTAAACCTGCTTAGAATTAGATCTACCCCCTCTGAGTCCACTAGAGTACACTGGCCATCCGACCTGCAGCTGGAATGCCATACAAAGGCGGGCTATAGTGGACATACTGACGTTTATGGACGCATGAGGTGGGATGGACCGGCTACAGGATTAACTACCCGGTGCATTAGTCTTTCAAATGGTAGATACGGCCATCCTGACCAGAATCGGGCGATTAGTGTCAGAGAGGCCGCAGCCTTGCAGACTTTTCCTGATGACTTCCTTTTTGAGGGTTCTCTTAACTCGCAAGCGAAACAAATTGGAAATGCAGTTCCGGTACGATTAGCGCAAGTATTCGGTGAGCATATCGTGGCTCACGCAAGAGAAATGCTAGGTTAATACATGGCCAAGTTTAAAACACGAGCACGCACTGTTGACATGCTGGGACGCCAGCAAATTGCAAATATATCTACAGCCATCAGTGAACTGTATAAAAATGCTCATGATGCATACGCCGATCATGCCGAGATTGACTATTTCCTGTCCGACAATCTTCTAGTTATTCGCGACGATGGCGTAGGCATGACTCCCCAGGAGTTTGAGGATAGATGGTTAGTTCTCGGAACAGAAAGCAAATTTGCCCGCCAAGGCCAGAAAGCCAAATCCTATCGGCCCACGGACAAACCAGAACGTGCTATTATGGGCGAGAAGGGAATTGGTCGCCTTGCTATTGCCCTACTTGGCCGCCAAGTTCTTATTTTAACCAGGGCAGAAAGAGGTGATGAGCAGCATGACTTGGTTATGTGCTTCATTCATTGGACTCTCTTTGAAATACCCGGATTGAACTTGGATGAAATCGAGCTTCCGATAAAGTTAATTCCGAATGGATCTCTTCCAACCTCTGATGATGTGGAAGAAGTAATTGAAAACCTCAAGATGACAGTAGAGACTCTTTCTCAACATCATGAAGCACCTGAGCTAGCGACAATTTTAGAGGATCTATCTGATTTTCAGCTTGATCCGCAGGATATGGAGGAGTTTCTTGGCGGATTGAGTTTACGTCACGGGGGGTCGGGCACGCATTTCTACATTGCACCCGCCGATGAGAGTATCGCGCTAGAAATTGAGAGAGAGCGACACGAAGGCACAAAAGACTTCACGAAATTTCTTCTTGGATTTTCCAACTCTGTTTTTAGAGAAGATCCTCCCCCTCCAATTGAAACCGCATTTCGATACTGGCCTACAGACGTAGAAGGCGAAGACCTTATTGGACAAGGGGAGTTCTTCACACACGAGGAACTTGAATCCGCCGATCATAAAATTACTGGACGCTTTGATGCTTATGGCCAGTTTAAGGGTGACATCCGAATTTATGATGAAACTATATCAGACTATGTAATTCCATGGACGTCCGGTCAAGGTCAGGCAACTAGGTGCGGACCTTTTGAGATTGAATTTGGCTATGTCATGGGAGCACAGCGGGAAACTCGCCTCGCCCCTGATGATTGGAAGAGAATAACTGCTAAGCTTGATCAGATTGGCGGGGTATACGTTTTTAGGGACCGGATACGAATACTCCCATACGGAAACTCTGATGTAGACTGGCTGAATATTGAGGAAAGACGCACCAAAGGGGCTGCATACTATTTCTTTTCCCACAGAAGAATTTTTGGCGCTGTAAAGCTAAGCCGTGATGAAAACGGCCTACTGCATGAAAAGGCAGGTCGCGAAGGATTTCAGCAGGACAAAGCCTATCGTCAACTAAAGAACATTCTCGAAAACTTGTTCATTCAACTGGCCGCCGATTTTTTTCGAGAGACAGGAGATTTTTCGGAGCACTACAGCGAACAACGCGCTGAACTCGAACGCTTGGAGTTAGCGCGCAGAAAACGTGAAAAACAAGTATCGACCAAGCGCAAGAATATTGCAGCCTCGCTTGATGGATTTTTCGAAAGAGTCAATTCAAACTTACCGGAAACAGAGTTGGCAAGTTTGAAAGATACGATTAGCCATCGCATGGATGCAGCGGCCAAGATGAAAGATCCAGATTTAGCATCCGCTGCATTGTTAGACGCGGAGCGAGAGGCAAACAGACGTCTCCACGAGATTCGTGAAAGCTATCGGTTAGCAAAGCCGCGTGGCGTTGGCTTGTCAAAGACACTGCAGAGGGAATGGAATGCATATACCTCAGAACTTCAAAGGCTTGACCAAAAAGTTTTTGACCCTTTTTCTGCGGAGGTAGCACAGACACTCGGAGCAGTCGCGCAAGAAGCGAAGTTGTACGTCGATCAACGAAAGCGGCTTAGCGCATTGATCCAACAGCAGGCTGAGAGCGGGAAAAAGATCGTTTCGCAAGAAGCGGGAGCGGTGCGTAGTTCTGCGGACGAGACACGCTCGTCTGCATTAAAATTTGCTCGTGAAGCCATCCGGGACATGCAGGAAACCATTGCAGGTGTCGAAGTGGATTTTGCTCAAAGCGATTTAGTTGGTTTGTCTGAAGAAGAGATAGAGCGGATTAGGGAAGACTACGAGGGGCGTATCGAGGCAGTCGGCCGAAAAAACCGAGAAACCCTTGGAAAAGTCCGAGACATGCTGACTGCTATCTCCAGCAACATCTCGCAAGGTGCCGACATAACGGAGACTGACATAGTTGAAGCAATGGATCAGGAGTTGCAGGAGCTTCGTGAGCAGGCTGATACTGATGCGGAAATGGTTCAGCTTGGGCTTGCTGTTGCAGTCATAAATCATGAGTTTGAAGCCGCAATAAAAGGTGTGCGAAGTGCACTGAGGGAATTACGTCCTTGGGCAAGCTCAAACAACGAATTGCAAGGCTTGTACCAAGATATCCGGAACAACTTCGATCACCTTGACGGTCACTTAAACCTATTTACTCCCCTACAGCGCCGCTTGTACCGCAAGGCTATTTCAATAAAAGGGTCGGACATAAATCATTACCTTCGAACACTCTTTGAGGTTCGATTAAAAAGACACAGTGTCCAGATGTCTGTGAGCGACAGTTTCTTGGCCTCAGAGATCATCGCTTTCCCGTCTACGATATACCCAGTCTTCGTAAACATCATTGATAACGCCCTGTTTTGGTTGAAGGACATTAGTGGTGAAAAGAAAATATCCATCGACTCAGACGGTGAAGGATTCATTATTTCTAACAATGGTCCCTCAATCAAACAGAGGGACTACGACGCAATTTTTGAACAAGGCTTCACAAGAAAGCCTGGAGGTCGAGGCTTAGGGTTATTTATTTCCAAAAAAGCTCTAAAGCGCGAAGGTATGGACATCGAAATTTTGCCGAACTCAGAAAAGAGCGGCGTCTCACTGAAGATAAAATGGGCAGACACGAATGAAACTTCCTGAAAGCGTTGAGGAATACTCGAAGCAAGCCGCACAATCCTTTATACAAACGGCGGTTTTTGTAGATGATAGAATTTACAGCAAAAAATCAGGGGAATCGGATTCAACCAAGACGATATTGAAGCCACGAACGCGCAAGAAAGCAACTAAAAGTGCTGCGACTGAATCCCAAGACAAACCAAGCGCAGCACAAAATTCAGAAGCTGAGGTGGAATCTCAAGCAGCGGAGCAGGAAGATTCGTCACCAGACACCTATGACATTGTAAACAGCTTTGCAAAAAAGCAAATCGTTTGTTCACTGTATCAGCCGAAGAAGGGTGCGAAAGTCTCGCCGGAATCGGCTATTTTTCCGCTGTGTAAATCAGCGGATGTCGTGATCGTAGACTGGGACTTGTACGGTGACCGTGGAGAGCGGGCGTTGGAGCTGGTTGATGGGCTTATTTCCCAGGCTGTCCATGATGTCCCTGAGCAACTTCGGCTTATTCTTGTGTACACTCAAGAATTAAATCTTTTTGAGATTGGCAATCAACTATACGAGAAAATCTCAAAAACTCTGGGAGAAGGCTTTGAACCGCGCGAGGAAGAGGGCGGTCTTGCGTTTCACACTGAAAATAGCCGTGTTGTTGTGCTGGGCAAGCCTGGTCGAGCTCGAGCAGAAACTGATGAAAAGTTTGTTGTTAAAGAAGAAGACCTTGCGGATGTGACAGTTCGCGAGTTTGCACAGCTCGCCTCTGGATTACTACATGCTGCAAGCTTACTCGGGCTGGCTGAAATTCGTAAGAATAGCCGGAAAATTCTCTCGAAGTTCAATTCCGATCTAGATCCTGCGTTTTTAACACATCTTGCCATGTGCCTACCGCATGAAGATGCATCCGAGCATATTATCCCGCTTTTGGTTTCAGAAATAGAATCAGTTCTGGAAGATGCTTTGCCACGACCTTTGCTACCAAAGAAAACACTCGGCGACTGGTGTGATAATGTTTGGAAACCAGGCAACCATCTTGCTGAACTTCTCAATCAGGGGAATATCAACAATAGAGAGGTCGCAAAAACGATATGTGTTGAAGGGTTTGATGAGGCTGCGGCGAAATTTAATGGTGCGGTTCCCAAGCCCAAGGACGTAAAGAAGGCAAGAAAAGCCTCAAAAATACTTCTCCCTTCTGAAACGTCAGACGCGAATCAACGTTTCTCCCACTTAATGGCAAGTCGCACCTTTTATGGCGCCAAAGAAAAGACCCTAAAGTTAGGAAGTGTAGTTTTTCGAGAAGATGGCAATCAGTTTTTTCTTTGCATTCAACCAATTTGCGATAGCGTTCGCCTAAAGGAAGATCGAACTTTTGTGTTTATTCGCATGGAAAAAGGTGGAGGCGGAGATGGGGATGAAGCTTCTCACGTCATCATAAAGCCAGATAACACAATACATGAGCTAATTCTCCTTCCGAAATCCTACCAGTGTTTTGCAGCTACCTTCACTCCTGATAAATCACTTCTGGAGGTAGTGGCTCAAAAGGATCAGAACGAAAATCTATTCTTTGAGTGCTCTGCGGGTAAGAAGTATTTCTGGGTGGATCAACTCAGAACACCACACGCACAACGGGCTGTTGAGCAGTTTGCGAGTGACTTGTCACGAGTTGGCTTGACCGAGGCCGAATGGTTGAGACGTCTAACAAAGTCTTGATGGTTTAGGCAGCTAAAATTTGGCTTTTGTGAGGCGGCAGGAATGCCGCCACTCTTTCCTGACGCGTGCCCTGGCACGCTTGGAACCTGTTCTTTCAGCTTGCATCAAATCCGGTGACGCCTAACGGCTGTGGGTCAATCATCTTGCCGCCGCTATTGCGGTCTCCCGAGAAGATGTTGACCCATCACCGGAGGGTTTGATCGAGACGTCCCGAAGCCGCGCATGCGCGGCTTTTTTATTGGGACGCTCGCCGCTGGGCAGAGGTTCAAGCGCGGGGTCATCAGGACGGCTTCGCCTTCAACCTAATGAAAGCGAGGACGTTATGACACTCCTGTTTGCCCAGCCCTACGACATCTCCGCTACTGGCTTCTATTTCGAGGACTTGGCTGATTACGAAACCAAGGCCGCAGCTCTGCGGAACGACTACGGCCAGAAGGTCGAGGAATTTGAAATCCAGTTTATCGACGGTGAGGCCATTGATTGCGCACTGGCCGCCGCCATCGGCATCAACCAAGCCAACATGCCGCAGTATTTCGAGTTGGTGGAAGAACTGGACGATCACGACAAGCAGGTGATTATCATTGCCGTGGGTGAGTGCGGGTACGACTTCGATCCAGATCCGCGCCGTTTTGACGTGGATATCTACTCCGCGACCAGTACCCGCGAGCTGGCGGAAATGTTTGTGAATGAGGGGCTATACGGCGATATCCCCGAGCCCCTGCGGTTCTATATCGACTATGACGCCATCGCCCGTGATTTGGCCGTGGACTTCACCGAAACCGAGATCGCAGGCGAAACCTTCGTCTACGCGTGCCGATGATGGAGGGGCGAGACATGGAAGTTCACAACATCACATGGCGCGGAATCGACATCGAAATTGTCTATGAGCACGCGCAATTCGGGCTGGTCGATCACGTTCAGCTCTACACGCATCCGCGTACGCCGCTGCCGATGACCGAGACAGGGTACAGATCGCACTTTGTCGATGCTGGAAGCGTGGCCGAGTATGGCGGAGCGCTGGCCTATGTCACGGACTGGCTGGACACTGAGGCCGAGCGTGTCGGCTGGAACGGCGCGCAGATGGCATTGTTCTAGCCCTCAATTAAACGCTCTATGGCTCCGGCTGGTCATTGGCCTTCAGCTTATTAATCCGCTCCAAAGCTATTGCGGCGCACGGTACTACCAAAATGCCAGCAGGCTCCCCTTTCGCGACCAAATAAAATGCACACGCAAGACTGGAAACGCCTACTGCTGCAGAGAATACTTTTCGTGTGTTCGATGTTCCTTTTCTTTCTTCCTTCATGAAGCTGCCCCTTTCAGAAGATTAACTTATCAATTTTTTGAAAGTTCAACAACTCCAAATAAGCCATTACCATCTATTCCCCCACTGATTTTGTACTTCCCATCAATACCTTCTCCAGAAACTCGCAAGTCCGGGGAAACTGCTACCCACAAATTACCATCATCCTTATTCAATGGCTCTTCGCGATTAGGCCTATCATCGTTAGGAAAAGTCGGCTCAAGCTCTTCTTTGAAATTCTCCTCACCTTCGGACTTACCATCCTCATCATCAAGAAGTGTCTTTGCAGCGACGCTGACAGTAAGTGCCGGGACTAGTCCAATTTCCGCAGATGCCAAACCCGCTAAAACCTCCACTCCAAAAACAAAGTGCCAGATAGAGTTTGATCCAAACTTTGAGTTAAATCGAAAATCCATGTCGACATACTCACCGTCTGGATCAACAGGAAATGAAGCAAGGGAATTAAATACGATTGGATCAGAGCTATTTTCAGCGTTACCGCTCATAGACACGGTAATACTGCCATCTTGCCCGTACCATGTATAACCGTCCATTCGGAAATCAAACTTAATCTCCTCATCTTCGACGCTTCCAATTAATATCCACCCCGACCCTTTGCTGAACGTTGTTTCAAATCTCACTTGGTTAACATCAATTTCATATCTGTCACTCACAGCTTCGGCGACAGCGATAGCAAACTCCGAAATGGAAAGAGTAGTTGCCAGTTTCTTTGCTTCAGGACTAGCAATAACGGGAGTGAGTGACGTTAGAAGTACTAGTGCCGAAACTGTAGCGGTTCTAAGGTAGGTCATCTGGGTACTCCAGGCTGCGGGAAAGCATCACGGATCGCCATACAGTGCATTATCCTTTTGATTGAATCAATGCTGATGACTGCGCGTTATCAGCGTCCAGATCCCGAGATTGCATTTGATTAGAGCAGTCAACGGCTTAAACGCTTGGACTGAATACCCTGGCATTCAGCTCCGCCTGCAAAGTTTCCAGTGTGGCCAGAGCATTCCGGCGTTCTGGTGTGTTTGGGACGCTGGCGGCCAGAGCGTTGAAGGTTTTGCGCAGCAGGCCGCGCAGTTCGTTATCGCTGAGCTTTGCGGCTTCAAATCGTGTGGTGAGTTTCATTCTCTCCTCCTTTGGATCAAGGAGGCCCCGACCATCAGGGCCTTTCGGCCCCGTTCCTCATCATCCTCGGCTCATAAAGGCCTGATGGTGGGTGGCTGCTTCTGATTGGAAGGAAGGGGAGAGAAATCACCTGTGCGATTTACCGCACGCATTATTAGCTTCGATCCGGCAAGCGCTTGCTTTAAAACCTGTTATCTGCTTTGACCGAGCAAACAAAAACGCGAGGAACACATGGGAATTGATCTGACTGGACTGAGCCCGGCGGAACTGGACGCACTGGCCAAAGACATTGAAGCCCGAAAGGTGGAAGTGGAAAAAGAAGCCAAGCAAAACGCCTATTCCGAGATGCTGGCCGTTGCCGAAAAACATGGCGTGTCATTCGAGGACGTGATTGCCCTGCATGGCGGCAAAGGACGTAAATCTGGCACGAAAGCTGCCGCCAAATACGCCAATCCAGAAGATACCTCCCAAACCTGGAGCGGACGCGGGCGTAAACCCGCATGGGTTCACACCGCTCTGGAAGCCGGAAAATCCATCGAAGACCTGGAAATCTAGAACGGGATCAGATCGTCCGCAAAAGGGTCGCCTTGTGGCTCCCAATAGTCCACGAGAACCATGATTTGGGAGTCAGTCAGGGTCACGATCTCTGCTCACTTACCAACTTGCTCCCACATCATGGCTTCCTCTTCTGTACAGGCGGCATCCATCTCAAAATTGCTTGGTTTCTTAGTTTTGCGAGCGTATGCTTCTTCTGGCGAGAAGGTGGGGATTTTCCACTCGCCCTTCAGTGCGTTATGCGTGAGGCGGTTGTGAAAGAGAAAAGATGCTGGGCTTGCAACGAACCGCTGGATCCTAAATTCGCCAAGTGCCACAATTGCAAAGAATGGCAAAACTGGCGGCGATTTATGGGATTGCCAGCATTGTTTACTGCTGCGGCTGCGGCAGTTACGGTGGCACTGACCGGCGTCTTGAATTTTTACAAATTGGTAGGACCTGAAGAAGAGTTAAGGGTTTCAGTTGCAGGGAAGTTGACCCGCTTTGAAGCCCCACACTGCGGGCCTTATTTTGACCTTCCCGGAACACTTCACCTTCGTGTCGCAAACCTTACAGGTGACACGATTGCGATGGGCGAAAGTATTCGATGCTTTAAGATATCCGGATCCTGGCTCACTCCGGACATAAGTTATCCGGATGATTTTGACGAGGATTCAGAATCTTACTACGGAAGGCTTATTGACTTTAAACGCACGGGGAGAGCAATTATTTCAAAAGACACTGAGGCGTCATTGGAGTACTTCCCAGTATTGCAACCTAACAGTGGACACGGGAGGGACTACGCATACACCGACTTGGCGCCAAGTGAGCTTTGTGAAATTGATGTCGGTGTTTTTAACCTACTTGGCATTTCACAAGACACCGCCTGCGCTATTAAGGTGGAGCCAGGAAAGAGTAAGTATATAATCTTTAATGGAAACTTGGAAAGCAACATCGACCAAATGTTCATTATTGAAAGTTCCTTTGAAAATCTCTCAGATGCCATATTGAAAATGGAAACTTCTGAAAGAAAGCGAAAAGAAAAAATGGAGCTACTAGATCAGACCATTTCTGCTGGAGGGGAATGAGTTAGCCAGCTAACACGGGATGGGAACATATGGGTACGAATAGATTCCTGAGAGGAAGGTTTGTTACTGAGGCCTTTAATCCTCCCCCCACACACAAGAAGCCTGTGCATTTTTACAACGCTTATAACCAAGTTAGACAAGACCCGTTGCGTCAGCACTCCCTACGAGAAAGTTGCCGAAGTCTACTCGGCTTCGTTTTGTCAATTTGTTCCACCTCTAAGTACGCTATGTGTCGACATGACACAGTGCTTAAAACGGGATCAAATCGTCGTCTTCCGGTTTTTTGCGGGCTGCATCGTTGAAGTCAAAGCACTCCTGCAAGGCTTCCAGCTCGTCCTTACGGAAGACGACATACGCCCATTCGATGGCAAGACGCAGCATGTCTTCGGGCGTATCACAGTAAAAGCCACTCATCTCATCGAGCATGGCAGCGTGCTTTTCTTTCAGGTTCAGCATTATTGTATGTCTCATGACAGTCTCCTTTCTCTAGCTGGGTGAATAATCATCATCGCGGCCACGGGAGCGTTCACGGCTGCGCATATGATCAGAACTGCGCTCCCGCCCGCGTTTGGGCTCTGGCCGGGTTTCCGGTACCTTGCGAAGCTTTTTGGCTTCCGCCACATCGCGGTTCAGCTCTTGCAGCTTGACCTGCTGTTTTTCCCGTGCCAGCTTCAATTGCCGCTGCAATGTGCGCCGTTCGGCCAGTTGCTTGCGGATGATGTCTTGCTTTTCGGCGCGGTCACGGGTTTGCGCGCGGGCAATCTCGGCCTCGTTCTCTTGGCGGATTTTGCGGTTCTTGCCCGTGATCCAGCCCCAGAGCCCGCGAATGCCTGTTGGCGTTCGGGCCGCGCGTGCCTTTTCCTCAGTAAGCCAGCGCTCCTGCTGCTTGCGTTTCAGATCATCTCGGATTTTGCGCTGGCGTTGCACCATCTGGTCGCGCTGGAACTTGGCTGCGAGATTGGCTTTCTCAGCTCTGGCGCGCTCTTCCTTCGCCCAGGCCTTGAGTTTGGGCGTAAGCTGCGCCGCCACATGCGCTCTTGCCATATCCGTTGACAGCAATTCTTTCGGATCACCAAGACGGGTTTTGAGCTCTTTGGTCTTTGCCCCTGTCATGCGGCTGAGGGAATACACCTCACCGCGCCAATCCACGGCCACAAAGCCGCGCTTGTCACCACGGGCAAGCCAATAGCCATTCTCTTTGAGCGCCGCCTCAAAGGCCTTGCGGTCATCCGATCCGGCCCAGCATTCCCGGATCAGGGATTTGGCCTCTCTCGGGTCTTGCTTGGTGCGTCCCGCTTGCTGCCATTCCGCCAGCGTGAAGGATAGCGGATCACGGTTTTTCTTGTCCTTGAACCCGTCCGGCATGCGCCAGCCATGTTCCAGATACAGCTCCCGTGAGACTTCATTCAGGCGGGTCTTGTAGTAAGGAAGCTCAATCGCTTTCATCCGTTCGCCATCTATTCGCGACCAAACAGCATGGGCGTGCCTGCGGCCTTCTTTTTCATGGAAGACAATGGCGCGGGGCTGATTTTCCAGTCCAAGGCGGGTTTCTGCGCGAGCAATGGCCGCCTCAAACGCCTCCACTGGCACATCTTCATGCTCCGGCGGGTTAAGGCTGAGGGAGAACAGATGCTTTTTACAACGCGTGCCGCGCGCCACTGCTTCGCATTCCTGCATCGCACCGGTCAGGTCATCAGCCGCAAAGCCGCGCAGATCGAACAGCTCCACATGATCATTGTCGCGATCATTCAGCAAATGCCGCGCCAGTTCCTTGCCATGTGCCCGCTGGTTGCCTTTAAGGATCATGCGCCGCCTCCATTGAGGCCAAGCGCTTCAATCAGCGCCACCCGCATTTTGGCGATGTCAGAACAGGCCTCACGCAGTTCGGATTCGATTTCCGGGTGAACAGGCAGCGTGCCCGTATTTACGGCGCGGGCGAGCTGGTTGAGGTTACTGGAGAGATGTGATTGCCCCAGAGCCGCCAGAACGCGCCCCAGAGCCTCATGGTCAGCAACAGGGTTGGTATTCCTGCGCCGCACCTTCTGAAGGTCCTGGGCGAACAGAACGGCCTTGATATACGCACCCAGAGGCACGCCATTCGCCGCTTCTTCAAGCTTCGCGCGTTCCTCAAAGGTCAAACGCAGTGAAAACGGCGCTTCGCGCTTCTTGCGCTCTTTGGCGGGATTTGCCGCTATATCATTGAAATTATGGTGCGAATTCGTCATCGTCGCACCTCAGATCACTACGATCAAAAGATGCGAGATGGCGCTCCCAGTCCTCTAAAACCTCGAAGAGAGTGTTCGAACTTTCTCTCTCCAGGCGCGCCATTTACCAAATCCAGACAAAAAAATTGCCCCCGCGGCGTGCAGGCAGGTCAAGCTTGCAGGGCGGACGTCAACGCAGCCAGCACTTCGCTTTGCCGTTTCGACTTGCCCAGGCTGGGCGGCCAAGTCAGCCAGTAACCGTCAATCGTCGCCAGGTCCGGTGCCGGGGCGCATTCCAGTTGACCGGTCTGCAACAGGTTCGCAGCCAGCACCCTGGACCCCAGCACGACACCCAGGCCAAGGCGCGCCGCCCGAAGGGCATGCGCCATGGAATCGACGGAAACCGGCCCGGCCTCCGGCGGAGCCTCGCCCGTCACCCGCGACCATTCCGCCCAGCCCGGCCGCTCACCCCGCAGCTCGATCGCCGGCAACTGCCGCCAGTGCTCGACCCGGCCCGGCGCGGTCATCGGCTGCAGCACCTCACTGGCCAGCAGCGCCTCCTGCCGCCCCTCCCAGCCGCCGCGGCCATAGCGGATCTGCAAGGCGCCGTCCGCGGCCTCGAAATCCAGCCGCTTGGGCACGGTTTCGGTCACCAGCCGCAGGTCCGGGCAGGCTTCAGAAAAGGCCGCAAGCCTCGGCAGCAAAAGCATTTCCAGGTGCGACGGCAAGCCCGCGATCCGCAGCTCGCGAACCGTTTGGCCAAACAGATTTTCGGTTCCCTGCTCCAGCGCACGCAGGGAATCATGCACCAGCGGCAGGTAGCTTTCGCCGTCCACAGTCAACGATACACCGCGCGCCGACCGGATGAACAGCTGGCGGCCCAGCCAGGATTCCAGGTTACGGATCCGCTGGCTGACCGCAGCCTGGGTGGCGCCGAATTCCTCCGCCGCGGCGGTGAAACTGCCGTGCCGGCCCGCCGCTTCAAACACCTTGAGCCAGTCAAGCGGCGGCAGCCCCTGTTTGGTGACCTTTTTCGCCATTAGAAAACCTAACTCTCAAACCCCGATTTCCGTCGTTCTCTTGATGGCTCAGCCGCGGTAGCAGCACAAGAGAGAACAAGGCCAACCGGAGAAACCCCATGCCCCGTTCCGTGACCGCTGACGCATCCGGCAGCTTTTTGACCCTGACTTTCGAAGACGGCAGCGAGAGCCGGTTCCACGCGATCTGGCTGCGCGACAATGCGCTGGATCCCGAGACCCGTTCGCCTGGCAACGGCCAGCGCCTGATCACCATCGGCGACATTCCAGCTGACACCAGGATCAGCACGGCGCTGGTGGACGACGGGGCCCTGACTGTCACTTTCGCCCCTGAAGGCAAAACCGTGACTTTCCCCGGCAAGTGGTTGAAGTCCAACGCCTATGACACTGATCAGTCATCAGAAGTCGGCCGCACCTCCCCGGATGTTGAGACCTGGGACAGCAGCCAGCCTGCCCCCGCGTTCGACTGGAACGAGGTACAGTCGGATCCCAAGGCAAAACGCGACTGGCTGGACGCCATTGCCCGGCTTGGGTTTGCCAAGCTGGTGAACGGCCCGGTGCGCGAGGGGGCGCTGATTGAGTGCGCCAGCATGTTCGGTTTTGTTCGCGAAACCAATTACGGCAAGTATTTTGAGGTCCGGACCGAAGTGAACCCGACCAACTTGGCGTATACCGGCCTGGGCCTGCAGGCGCATACCGACAACCCCTACCGCGATCCGGTGCCCAGCTTGCAGATCCTCTATTGCCTGGAAAACTCGGCTGAGGGCGGCGACAGCATCGTGGTGGACGGTTTCCGCGCCGCCGAACGCCTCCGCGACGAAGACCCGGAGGGCTTTGCCCTGCTGGCTGGAAATCCGGCCCGGTTTGAATACAAGGGTTCTGACGGGGTGCATCTGCGCGCACGCCGGCCGATGATTGAACTGTCCCCCGATGGCGAGATGATTGCGATACGGTTCAACAACCGCTCCTCGGCGCCGTTTGTCGACATTCCGTTTGAGAAGATGGAGGCCTATTACGCCGCCTACCGCCGCCTGGGTGAATTCATTGATGATCCCGAAATGGGCGTTTCCTTCAAGCTGGAGCCAGGGGAAAGCTTTATAGTCGACAACACCCGCGTGCTGCACGCACGGCTTGGCTATTCCGGCTCCGGCTCGCGCTGGCTGCAGGGGTGTTACGCCGACAAGGACGGGCTGTTTTCGACCTTGAACGTTCTGAATGCGCAACTTGGGGGCTGAGTGATGAGCAAGCCAGACGTCAGCAAGCTGAACCGCGGCAATATCGTTGAATTCATTGGCGGTATCTTCGACCGCCGCGGCGATGAGGAATATCTGGGCGAGCCAGTCACCATGGCCGAACACATGCTGCAAGGCGCCACAATCGCCGAGCAGAACGGCCAGCCGGAAGAGATTATCGTGGGGGCCCTCCTTCACGACATCGGCCATTTTACCAGTGAATTCGGAATGTTCTCCATGGATGACACCGAGGACCGTTATCACGAGGAGGCCGGCGCCGAGGTTCTGGAACAATTCTTCCCGTCGGTGATCACCGACTGCGTGCGTTACCATGTGGCGGCCAAACGCTATCTCTGCGCCACCAAGCCGGAGTATTTCAACCGGTTGTCAGAGGCTTCCATCCATTCGCTGAAGCTGCAAGGCGGGCCGATGGATGCCGAAGAAGTGGCGGAGTTCGAGAAGAACCCGAACCTCAAGCAGATCATCGCTGTTCGTTATCTGGATGAGGCCGGCAAGCGGGCGGATATGGAGACGCCGGACTACTGGCATTTTGCACCGATGGTCCAACGGATGGTCGACAAACACATGGGGGCCTGAGATTCCGCAAAATGAGTGCGCCCGAGTATATCTTTGAGGCCAGCACCAAACCCTCGCTGCCCTGGCATGAGGTGCCGCTGATCCGGGCGACAGAGGAAAGCGTCAAGGGTTATGGCTGCATGGTGGATGATCCCGAAACCATTGAGATCGAAATTGTAAAGTGGCCGGCCCAGGGCTGGTGTCCGGTTGACGAGGGCACCGGCGATGAGGCCGGCTGGGTCGAGGGCACCTTCCGCGGCGACTGGCGCGGCGATGTGCTTTATGGCGAGAACGAAGCCGTTAACGGCAGCTATGTTCTCGGCTGGTCCACTGATCCGCAGCAGGCGCAGGCAGACAAGCAGACCGCGCCACGAAATCAGGTGCTGCTGTGGCACATGAATTACCACCCCGACGGCGGGCAATTATTCTTTCCATTGGACAACAAGCCCTTCATCATTCCTGCCGCACTGCCTGGTGATGACCTGAAACCGGAAATGGTTGTGGCTTTCTGGTGCGATGGCTCCAGGGGGCTCTATATCCACCCTAACATCTGGCACGAAGGGATTTTCCCGGTGGACAACAGCCAGCGCTTCCTGGACCGGCAGGGCAAGGTTCACGCGCGGGTCAGCTGTGATGTCGGCAAGGAGTTCCGGGTTTACCTTTCGTGCCCGCTGCAGGCGGACAAGATCCAAGGGTAAAGCACTGGACAGAAACACAAAACGGCGCCTCAACGGGCGCCGTCTTTCTTTGGTCAGTGGCTGGGTTCAGGCAAACAGCTCATGCGCCAGCTCCAGCGCATTGATCAACGTGTCGACCTCTTCCTTAGTGTTGTAGAGGCCAAAGGACGCGCGGCAGGTCGCAGAAACACCCAGGTGATCCATCAGCGGCCCGGCGCAGTGATGGCCTGCACGCACCGCGACGCCTTTCTTGTCGAGAATGGTCGAGATGTCGTGGGCATGCGCGGCACCTTCCATGGTGAAGCTGAAAATCGCAGCCTTGCCAGGGGTTTGCCCCTGGACATTGATCCAATTCAACCCGGTCAGCCGCTCCATCGCATAGTCGCGCAGGCCGCCTTCGTGCCTGGCAATGTTCTCCATGCCGAGGTCCATCATGTATTCCAGTGCCACACCCAGCCCGATGGTCTGCACGATACCCGGCGTGCCGGCTTCGAACTTCATCGGCGGATCATTGTAGATGACCTGCTCCTTGGAGACTTCCTTGATCATGTCGCCGCCGCCAATGAACGGGCGCATTTCAGCCATGCGTTCGGGCTTGATGTAAATCGCGCCGGACGCGGACGGGCCATAGAGCTTGTGGCCAGTGATCGCATAGAAATCGCAGCCGATATCCTGCACGTCGACCGGCATATGCACCGCGCCTTGCGAGCCGTCGACCAGCACCGGCACGCCCTTGGCATGGGCGCCTTGGCTGATCGCCTTGACGTCTACAACGGTGCCCAGCACGTTGGAGCACTGGGTGACCGCCACCAGCTTGGTCCTGGGGGTGATGGCGTCGATCACCTTCTGCGGGTCCAGGCTGCCGTCGGCCTCAGTATCGACCCATTTCAGCACCACGCCCTGACGCTCGCGCAGGAAATGCCAGGGCACGATGTTGGCATGGTGCTCCATCACAGACAGGATGATCTCGTCTCCCGCCTCAAGCCGCGGCATCGCCCAGCCATAGGCCACCAGATTGATGCCCTCGGTAGTGCCGGAGTTCAGCACGATGGTGTTTTCGTCGCCCGCATTCAGAAACCGCGCAATGATGCCGCGGACGGCCTCATACTTCTCCGTCGCGAGATTGGAAAGGAAGTGCAAGCCACGGTGAACGTTGGAATATTCCTCCGCATACGCCTTGGTCACAGCGTCAATCACAACCTGCGGCTTCTGGGCTGAGGCACCGTTGTCGAGATAGGTCAGCGGTTTGCCGTTCACCTCACGTGAGAGGATCGGGAAATCGGCACGGATTTTTGCGACGTCATACATTTTCGGGCAGTCCCAGATTGGCTGGGCCGATCAGACCCACGATGAAGAGAAGGGCAAACACCAGGATCAGGCTGGCCATCAATACCACCCCAAGCGAGCGCCAGACGGAGCCGAACCTGTGCGCCGCGTTCACGAAATGCAAGAGAATAAAGAACACAACGATATTGGCGGCAATGTTCAGCAGCGCCCCCAGCGCCGGCAGGACCAGGAACACCACGACAATGGCACCGTTCAGTGCGGCCTGCAGCAGTTGCAGCCAGGTGATCAGCGCCAGCAGAGATGGCAGGTCACCCTGCCCGCCCAGCCAGCGGCCGGTGGTTGCCAGCATCGCAATGAAGCTCAGCTGCAAGACCAGAATGACCGCAAAATAGGCGCCGGGCGCAAACCGCGGCAGCAGAACTTCCGGCGGCAACGGGAACAGGACCTGCTGCAGAGTATAGACGCAGGTGTTCAGCACCACGGACAGCAGGAACGCTGTCCACAGCGCCTCGCGCGGCCAATCGCGCGCCAGGATCTGCATCGCGGCGTCGCGCGGCGACTTGATTGTCAGCAGGGCAAAGGCGGCCAGCGTATTCATGGTTTTGTCCAGTACCCTTGGATCATTCCGGATACCCAAAACCAAAGGAACACCGCGCACCACAGTGCGCCCACCAGGTTCAGCGCCGCACCGGCGCCGATGAAGCCTGCCACAAGGCCATTCAGCAGGATCAGCGGGCTGGAGGCCAGAAACGCCCAGAACAGCGCCAGCCGGGCGCGGTAGGCATCACCCTGCCCGCCTGCAGCCCGAGCAATCCAATGCGCCACCAGCGCCAGAACATACAGAAGCAGTGGCGCGATGAACACGATGCCCAGCAGCGCGCCGCCCAGCAGCATGTTGAGCTCCTGTCCGGTCAGATGCGCCTCGCGGGCCAGTTTCGGCATCTGCGCCACAAAGGTCAGCACGCAGCCGGCGAGCAGAAACACCAGCAGCCGGTCTTCGCGGGCGCCCATGCTCAGAAGCCGCGCAAAAACCTTGCGCGGCCCCTTGTAGGTTGCGGGGATATCCGTGGTGACGGACATCAGCGGCGCCGGGCCAGCCAGCCTTCGAGGCGGGAGACGATGTCGGCCGCGATCTCCGCGTCTTCGATCTCATCCACCGCTTCTGCCAGGAAAGCCAGCGTCATCAGGTCGGTGGCTTCGGCATGCGGCACACCGCGGGAGCGCAGGTAGAACAGGCCTTCCTCGTCGATCGCACCAGAGGTCGAGCCATGCGAGCAGGCCACGTCGTCGGCATAGATCTCCAGTTCCGGCTTAGCCAGGAACTGGCTGTCTTCGTCCAGCAGCAAAGACTGGGAAATCTGATATCCGTCAGTCTTTTGCGCGCCTTCCTTCACCAGGATTTTTCCCTGGAACACGCCGGTGGCACCGTTGCGCAGCACCTTCTTGAACACCTGGCGGCTTTCGCAGTTCACCGCGTCATGGGTGATGAACACGGTGTCGTCGTGGTGGAAGTCGCCATCGCCCACGCAGGCGCCGGCGATATGGGCCACTGCGTCGTCACCGGTCAGCTCGATCACCGCTTCATTGCGGGTCAGCACGCCGTTCACGGTCAGGGTGAAGGACTTGAACACCGACTCCGT
Source organism: Leisingera sp. G5_S3_59_S7 (assembly GCF_054968485.1). Lineage (NCBI taxonomy): Bacteria > Pseudomonadati > Pseudomonadota > Alphaproteobacteria > Rhodobacterales > Roseobacteraceae > Leisingera > Leisingera sp. G5_S3_59_S7. The sequence continues at coordinate 74,776 of NZ_JBQKUH010000001.1, read as the reverse complement.
TCCCAGGCGGGCGAACAGATGGGTCGCGGCGCGGCGCTCATGGTCGCGGCCCTGGGCACGCACCAGATGCAGCTTGCCGCCGTCGGCGATGTCGATCTCCATGCACTTGTTAAAGCGCGATGCCGCCGGGCCGTTTTCCAGGATCGTCACCTCGGCGCCGGTCTCAACGCGGATCACATGGTGCAGGATCGCGTCGGAGTTTTCGTCCGAATGCACATAGGTGAAGTTGATCGGCTTGGAGACTTTGCCGGTCACCCGGATCGCCACGCCATCTGTGGCAAAGGCAGTGTTCAGGGCTGCCAGAGGGCGCTCCACCGGAGTCTGGCCGCGGGCTTCAAGAACACCGTACAAGTCCTTGGCCCAATGGATATCTTTGCAGCAGATATCCTCGATCCGGTCAATGGCAACACCTTCCAAAGACAGGTCATCGGACGCCTCAGCATCGAACACGCCATCGACAAACACGATGTTCAGACGCTCAAAGGCGTTGAACATCGGGGATTCGTCCGCGTGGAACACTGCCGCCTTGGGCGCCTCTGCCTGCACCAGCGTGTCCGGCTTGGTGTATTTCCAGTACTCGTCGCGGCGGCTGGGCAGGCCCATGGTCTGGACCCGCGACAGAGCTGCCTCGCGGGCCGCCTTGAGGCAGCCGCTTTCCGGCAGGCTCAGCGCCGACAGCCGCGCCTCGGTTGCGCTTTGCTTGACTTCGGGCAGGGCCATTTACGCCTCCTCTGCCAGGATGCCGGCGTAACCGTTGTTTTCCACTTCCAGCGCCAGCTCGGGGCCGCCGGTCTTAACGATACGGCCGTTTGCCAGGATGTGCACCACGTCGGGTTTGATGTGGTCCAGCAGGCGCTGATAGTGGGTGATCACCAGGAAGCCGCGGCCTTCGTCACGCAGGGCGTTGACGCCTTCCGCCACCAGCTTCATCGCGTCGACGTCGAGGCCGGAGTCGGTCTCGTCCAGGATGCACAGCTTCGGCTCCAGCATCGCCATCTGCAGAATCTCGTTGCGTTTCTTCTCACCGCCGGAGAAGCCGACGTTGACCGGACGCTTCAGCATCTCGGCGTCGATCTTCAGGGTCTTCGCCTTGGCACGGATGATTTTCAGGAAATCGGAGGCCGACAGCTCTTCTTCGCCGCGGGCCTTGCGCTGTGCGTTCACGGCGGTGCGCAGGAAGGTCATGTTGCCGACGCCGGGGATTTCCACCGGGTACTGGAACGCCAGGAACATGCCGGCAGCGGCGCGCTCTTCCGGCTCCAGCTCCAGGATGTCCTCGCCCTCCAGCTCGGCAGAGCCTTCGGTCACTTCATAGCCATCGCGGCCCGACAGGACATAGGACAGGGTGGATTTTCCCGAACCGTTCGGCCCCATGATGGCATGAACTTTGCCAGCCTCGACCTTCAGGTCGACGCCTTTCAGGATTTGCTTGTCTTCATCTTCAAGCTTGACGTGCAAGTTTTTGATTTCGAGCATTTTTGCCTCTCGCATAGTACTGTTCCGGCAGCCGTCGGCGCCTAGAAGGTTTTGGTGTAAAGCGTCAGGATCTGGGTCAGATCCCGGCGCGGAAGTTCATCGGGGAGCAGCTCAAACCGGGCCATGCGGCCGCGGATTTCAACCGGCTTCACCCATTTTTCGACCTGCTTGTACAGCGCCCGCCCCGCGTAGTCGTCAAACAGCACAGTGACAGGCTGCTCCGTCCGCAGCATGACGGTCAGAAAGCAAGCCGCCCGGAAGCGGCCGTCTATCAGAACCAGATCCGGCGCCTCGAAGGTGTCGAGATCCCAGACGGAATTCGGATACTGGTGGAACCGCCGCCACATATCATTGTTCAGCGGCCGCCCCCACTTGCCGGTTTTGCCGACATTGGCGTGGTGCAGATGCACCTCGGACTTGGCCCCGGCCTGACGCAGGTACCGCTTCATCATGCGGTACCACATCTTGTCGGACTCGACGGAAAAGACCTTCTTCCCGCTCAGCTCAGACGCCAGCACGGTCGATCCGCCGCTGCCATACTCCAGGATGACCTTTGCATCCTGGTAATGGCTGCACACCCACTCCGCCTCTTCCGGCGGCAGGGTAAGCGCCGGGCGCTCAATCAGCTGCTCGTCCTTTGCCATGTCCAACTCCCGGCCGCCTAGCCCAGCACCACTGCGGTGCCGCTGGCCGAAACCATCAGCATGGATTGCCCGACCACTTCGTAATCCAGATCAACTCCGACCACGGCGTTGGCGCCTTTGGCCCGGGCGCGGTCTTCCAGCTCTGCCAGCGCGGTTTCGCGCGCGTCCTGCAGCTTGCTTTCATAGGCGCCGGAACGGCCGCCGACAATGTCGGTAATCTGGGCAAAAACATCCCGCACCACATTGGCGCCCATAATCGCCTCGCCCACCACGATGCCCTTGTATTCGGAAATCTGGTAGCCTTCGACGGAGTTTGTAGTGGTGACGATCATGCTCTTGCCTCCTTGCGGTGATGCCCAAGGGCCTGCCATCAGCCGACAGACCCTTCCAGCGAGATCGCAACCAGTTGCTGCGCTTCCATGGCGAACTCCATCGGCAGCGCCTGCAGCACGTCCTTGCAGAAGCCGTTGACCACCAGGGCCACTGCCTCTTCCTCATCCATGCCGCGCTGGCGGCAGTAGAACAGCTGGTCGTCGTCCACCTTGGAGGTGGTCGCCTCATGCTCCACGCGGGAGGAGTTGTTCTTGACCTCGATGTAAGGAACCGTGTGCGCCCCGCACTTGTCGCCGATCAGCAGCGAGTCGCACTGGGTGTAGTTTCGGCTGTCCTTGGCTTTCGGGTGCATCGACACCAGACCGCGGTAGGTGTTCTGCGCCTTGCCCGCCGAAATCCCCTTGGACACGATGCGCGACTTGGTGCGCTTGCCCAGGTGCACCATCTTGGTGCCGGTGTCGGCCTGCTGCATGTTGTTGGTGATCGCGATCGAGTAGAACTCGCCCTGGCTGTCGTCGCCGCGCAGGATGCAGGAGGGGTATTTCCAAGTCACGGCAGAGCCGGTTTCCACCTGGGTCCACATCACCTTGGCACGGTCGCCGCGGCAGTCGGCGCGTTTGGTCACGAAGTTGTAGATGCCGCCCTTGCCGTTCTCATCGCCCGGGTACCAGTTCTGGACGGTGGAGTATTTTACCTCGGCGTCTTCCTCGATGATGATTTCCACCACTGCGGCGTGAAGCTGCGCGGTGTCGCGCTGCGGCGCGGTGCAGCCTTCGAGGTAGGAGACGTAGGAGCCCTTGTCCGCGATGATCAGGGTGCGTTCGAACTGGCCGGTGTTTTCCGCGTTGATACGGAAATACGTCGACAGTTCCATCGGGCAGCGCACGCCCGGCGGCACATAGACAAACGAACCGTCAGAGAACACGGCGGAGTTCAGGGTCGCATAGAAGTTGTCGGAAACCGGAACCACCGAGCCCAGGTATTTCTTCACCAGCTCAGGGTGTTCGCGGATCGCCTCGGAGATCGAGCAGAAAATGACACCCGCTTCCTTAAGCTCTTTCTGGAAGGTGGTGCCAACGGAGACGGAGTCGAAAACCGCATCCACGGCGACCTTGCGGCCTTCCTCCGGGGTCTCGCCTGCGCCCTCGACGCCGGCCAGAATCATTTGTTCTTTCAGCGGGATACCCAGCTTTTCGTAGGTCGCCAGCAGCTTGGGATCGACCTCATCCAGCGATTTGGGCTTGGTTTCCATCGACTTGGGCCGGGCATAGTAATACTGGTCCTGAAAGTCGATTTCAGGGTAATCGACCATCGCCCAGTCGGGCTCTTCCTTTTGCAGCCAGCGTTCATAGGCCGCCAGCCGCCAGTCGGTCATCCACTCCGGCTCTTCGTTTTTCTCCGAGATCAGCCGGACGATATCCGGGGTCAGCCCCTTGGGGGCGTATTCCATCTCGATATCGGTCTCCCAGCCGTATTTGTAAGCGCCGCCTACCTCGCGGACTGCGTCCACGGTTTCCTGGTCAACACCTTCCTTGACTTGGGTCTGGTCCAAAGCGGCCATTGTCATCTCCTCACTCACGCTGCACGGGCGCGATGTTTCTTTTCTTTTTGCAGCCACGCATCGGCAAAGCGCAGCACGTCGTCTTCCGTTGTCTGAGGCCCCAGCGACACGCGCACTGCGCCTTGTGCCGTGGCCTCGTCGTATCCCATGGCGGTCAGAACCGCGCTGGCGCGCACCTTGCCGCTGGAACAGGCGCTGCCGGCGCTGATGGCAAATCCCGCCAGGTCCATTTGCATGACCTGGGTCTCGCCCTTCCAGCCCGGCGTTGCGAAACACAGGGTGTTCGGCAGCCGCTTCTGATCCTTCCCGACAAAAATAGTATGGCTTGCGCCAGACACAAGCGCCTTTTCTAGAATATTTCTAAGTTCCGCAACCCTGTCCCAGACGCCATTGGCCAGATCTTTGCCAGCCGCTTCAGCTGCGGCGCCGAAGCCCGCGATTCCAATGACATTTTCGGTGCCGGAGCGGCGCCCCATTTCCTGGCCGCCGCCCTTGATCTGCGCAGGCAGTTCTGTGCCGCGCTTCATCACCACGGCACCTATGCCCTTGGGGCCGCCCAGTTTATGCGCCGAAATCAGCGCCATCCGGGCACCCAGCCAGTTGAACGCCACCGGCAGTTTACCGAAGGCTTGGGTCGCATCCGTGACGGCCAACCCTTCCGGCAGGCGCTGCACAATCCCCGTTTCCGAGTTGGCCAACTGCAAGGTTGACGCGGCGGGATCAGTGATGCCCACCGCACCGTCTGAACCTACAGTCAGATCCTCGACCGTCCAGGCGCGCACCGCGTCATGCTCCACCGGCGCACCATGCAGGCCGCGGCCGGCCAGCGCCAGCGCCGCGCCTTCGGTCGAGCCGGAGGTGAACACGATATCCGCCCCATCCGCGCCAAAAGCGGCCGCCACCTGCGCCCGCGCCTTTTCCACCAGCGCCTTGGCAGCCCGGCCCTCGGCATGGACCGAAGACGGGTTGCCGCAGACATCCATCGCCGCAATCATCGCAGCCCGTGCTTCGGGACGCAGAATGGCGGTGGCGTTATGATCGAGATAAACACGTTTCATGGATGCATCTTTTTGCGGATCGCTGCCGTCTCATACGCTGCGCAGATCCGTTTCGCAAAGCCTTCCCGCCGCTTCCGCGCGCAATATACGCTTTTTGAAGAAAGAACTCTGAGCGGTTTCCGCTCCGCCTCAGTCATCGACAACCGCGAACAGGCTTGGCACCGCCGGGCACGGCGCCAGATCATTCTTGATCACATCCGACAGGCGGGTCTGGTGCAGGAACACATAAACATGCGCGCTGAGGCCCTCCCACAGGCGGTTGGTCAGCGACTGCGCCCGGCTGCCGGACAGCGCCCCGGAGGCGCCTGCCCCTTTGTGCATGGCATCCACTGTTTCATCTACGGCGGACAGCACATCGACAACCCGGATTTCCGAGGCCGGCTTGGCCAGCCGGTAGCCGCCGCCGGGGCCGCGCACGGATTCAACCAGCCCGGCGCGGCGCAATTTGACAAATAACTGCTCAAGATACGGCAAGGAGATATCCTGACGCTTGGAGATATCGCCCAATGGCACCAGATCGCTCTGCGTCTGCAGCGCAATGTCGGCCAGCGCGACCATGGCATAGCGCCCCTTGGTGGAAAGCTTCATCTATGTCTCCTCGAAATCAGGACAGCCACGCGAAAACATTGACCTTGCCCGCGTCTGTGCGTATCTCAGCCTGACGGTGTTCGGCCCCGGCCTGCGCCCTTGATTAGAACCGTTCTAAGATGCCTGACGGAACCCGTCAAGTATTCTGCCGGCAGACCCGAAAACGAGATTAGGATTTAAACCGCCCATGCCCGAGGTCATCTTTCCCGGACCCGAAGGCCGCCTCGAAGGCCGCTATCACCCGCAAAAAGAAAAAGACGCCCCGATCGCCATCGTGCTGCACCCGCATCCGCAGTTCGGCGGCACCATGAACAATAAGGTGGTCTACAACCTCCACTATGCGTTCTACAACATGGGCTTCACCGTACTGCGGTTCAACTTCCGCGGCGTCGGCCGCAGCCAGGGCGAATACGACCAGGGCGTGGGCGAGCTGTCCGATGCCGCCTCGGCGCTGGATTACCTGCAGTCGATGAACTCCAACTCCAAGCATTGCTGGGTTGCGGGCTTCTCCTTTGGCGCCTGGATCGGCATGCAGCTCCTGATGCGCCGCCCGGAGATCACCGGATTCATCTCGGTCGCGCCGCCCGCCAACATGTACGACTTCTCGTTCCTGGCGCCCTGCCCGTCCTCCGGCCTGATCATCAACGGCACCGCCGACCGCGTGGCCCCGCCCGCCGATACCGCCAACCTGGTCAGCAAGCTGCACGAGCAGAAGGGCATCACCATCACCCACACCGAGATCGAGGGCGCGGACCACTTCTTCCAGGATCCGTATATGGACACGATGATCGGCAACGTGACCGATTACGTTAAGCGCCGCCTGACGGAGACCTCCCGCTGATGAGCACAATCGAGACGCTGGCCCAAAAACTGGCGGTCGATACACTCAAAGTTCAGGACGCCAGCGGCGAGGACCGGCTGTATGTGGAGGTGGGCCAGGTGCTTGGCGCCGCCTCCCAGTCGCTCGAAGAAGCCTTCCTCACGGAAATCCGGGTGCGCCTGGCGGAACGCAAGGCGCGCGAGTTTCTCAATCAGAAAGTCGCCGCGCTGCAAGCGCAGCTGGAAACAAGGGCTGAGACATGAGCGACCGGCTGCACGCGCAATTTGCCTTCCTGCTGGAAGCTGACAAGCTGCGCCGGGTCGAGCGCCAGAACCTGATCCTGGACTGCAGCCGCCGCGAAAACTCAGCCGAGCACAGCTGGCATCTGGCGCTTTATGCGCTGGTGCTGGCCCCCTTCGCAGAGCCGGAGGTGAACATTTTCCGCGCCATCCGGATGCTTCTGCTGCATGATCTGGTGGAAATCGACGCGGGCGACCACCCGATCACCGATGAGGTGGACTGGGACGCCGTCGCCCGGTCGGAACAGGCCGCGGCGGACCGGCTGTTCGGAATGCTGCCGGCGGAACAGGGCGCAGAATTCCTGACGCTGTGGCAGGAGTTCGAAGCGGCGCAAACCGCGGATGCGCGGTTTGCCAAGCGGGTCGATCACTGCCAGCCGGTGTTTCAGACGCTTTACGGTGCTGAGCCTCTGGACTGGCATGTCGATGTGGTGCGCCAGAACCTTTACGGCGGCCGCGCCGCCGCGCTGGAGCACGACCTGCCGGAAGCCTTCCATCATGCGCTGGCCCTGCTGGGCGAAGACACCGGATATGACTGCAGCCGCCTGACGGAACGCCTGCAGTTCCTGAATGAGGCCGACAAGCTGAAGCTGATAATCCGCGCGTCCAAGCTGGGCGACGGCTCGCGGCATGAAAACTCGGCAGAACACAGCTGGCACATCATGCTTTACGCGTGGGTACTGTCAGAACACAGCGCCAATGCGGCCGATGTGGACCGGGTACTGCAAATGCTGCTGCTGCACGATCTGGTGGAAATCGACGCAGGCGATGCACCGATCCACGGTGTGGTGGATCCCGCCGCGCTCGCGGCGCTGGCAGCCGAGGAGCAAGCCGCAGCTGACCGTCTGTTTGGTCTGCTGCCCTTAGATCAGGGCGGGCCGATGCGCGCCATCTGGGAGGAGTTCGAGGCCGCCGAAAGCGCCGATGCTGTCTATGCCAAGTCCATCGACCGGGTGCAGCCGGTGCTGCTCAACCTGCTGAACGGCGGCGGCAGCTGGGTCGATTACGACGTGACCCTGCCGCAGCTTGAGGCCCGTGTCGGCACAAAGGTCAGCCGCGGCACGCCCGGGGTCTGGAACCACGTGCGGTCACAGATTGAACCTTGGTTCCGGCAGGCCGGGCGCCTGTAACAGCAGCCGCCCGCGCGCTGAACATCACTCCAGAAACGGCTGAAAAGGCAGTATTTCCGCCCCCTCGCCGGTCAGCGTCAGAAAGGCGCCCGGCTTCAGCTCGTTCCAGGCTTCCCCGGTCTGCTCCAGCGGCTCCGACACCACGGCCCAGCCGTTCATGCTGCTGCTCCAGCGGTAATAGACCGAGGGCGCAATGCTGTCTGAGGAATAGCGCGCCGCATAGAGCCTCTGCCCGTCCGACATCGCCACGGACAGGCGCATGTGCGGCGTGCTTCCTCTCGCGCGGGACAAGGCCTCCATCCGCGCAACCGCCCGCTCCAGCGCCGCCTTCGGATCTCCATCCAGGCCTTGCTGCAAGGCGAGAAGAAACAGCACCTCGCTGTCGGTCGCCCCTTTGCGGTGCTCATACAGCTCATCCGGTATGCACATGTCGGCGTGGCGGCGGAACTTCTCAAAGCCGCCGACCTGTCCGTTATGCATGAAACTCCACCGGCCTGCGGTGAACGGGTGGCAGTTGTTACGGCTGGTTGCGGACCCCGTCGAGGCCCGCACATGCGCCAGAAACAGACCCGATTTCACCTGCCGCACCAGCGCCCGGAGATTGCAGTCCGACCAGGCCGGATACACGTCGCGGTACAGGCCCGGCTCCGGGCGCTGGCCGTACCAGGCGATGCCGAACCCGTCGCCATTGGTTGCCGTCTTGCACTCTGCCGCTTTCTGGCTTTGGGCAATCAGAGAATGCGCGGGTATCGAAATGATGTCTTCCAGGAACACATCGGTACCCGAATAGGCAGCCCAGCGGCACATGTGGCAGTCCCTCCGCTCTCATTTGGGAATCGGATCAGCGTTTTATCTTTCGCTGGAAAATCGGAATAATCTCCTAAGTATTGCCCAGCTGATAGTCCAGTGTATCCGCGCACAGTCCTCTGTTCACCGCCGCAGCAGGCGTAAAAGCGTCAGCCGGTGACGCATCGGGACTTCCTTGAAGGCTGCGGATACGGTACCGGGGAAACAGGCCCGCCGCCGCGGGAGCCAGCGCGCAGAACGGAGGCAGGGATGCCGGTACATTATTTCTACCTGATCATTGCGGTAGCAGCAGAGACCATCGGCACCACAGCGCTGCAGGCCAGCCAGCAGTTTTCCCGGCTTGGGCCGTCGCTGATCGTGCTGGTGGCCTATGCCTTCTCCTTCTACATGATGGGGCTGACGCTCAAATTCATGCCGGTGGGGGTTGTCTATGCCATCTGGTCCGGTCTCGGCATCCTGCTGATTGCGGTGATTGCGTTTTTTGTCTTCGGGCAAAAGCTGGACCTGCCCGCGGTCATCGGAATGGTGCTGATCATGTCCGGGATCGTCATCATCCATCTGTTTTCCAAGTCCTCCGGCCACTGATCCGCGCTAGAAAACGCCTCAGGGCGGTTTTCCTCTGGCCTTTGCGCGGGGTTCGGGCTATGCGCGGCCCAACTTCCTTACAAAGGCGAACGTCATGGACTTGCGCAACATTGCGATCATTGCTCACGTTGACCACGGCAAAACCACCCTGGTTGATGAGCTGCTGAAACAATCCGGCGCCTTCCGCGAAAATCAGGCTGTGGCGGAACGCGCCATGGACAGCAACGATCTTGAGCGCGAGCGCGGCATCACTATTTTTGCCAAACCCACCTCGGTCGAGTGGAACGGCACCCGGATCAACATCGTTGACACCCCCGGCCACGCCGATTTCGGCGGCGAGGTGGAGCGGATCCTGTCGATGGTCGACGGCGTGGTGCTGCTTGTGGACGCTGCCGAAGGCCCGATGCCGCAGACCAAATTCGTGACCTCCAAGGCGCTGGCCCTGGGCCTGCGCCCGATTGTGGTGCTGAACAAGGTCGACAAGCCCGATGCCGAACCCGACCGCGCGCTGGACGAATGCTTTGACCTCTTTGCGTCTCTGGATGCAAATGAGGACCAGCTGGACTTCCCGCACATGTACGCCTCCGGCCGCAACGGCTGGGCCGACGCGGAGCTGGACGGCCCCCGCAAGGATCTGCACGCGCTGTTCAACCTGATTGTGAACCACGTGCCGGAACCCAAGCAGATCAAGCGTCAGAACGACGACTTCCGGATGCTGGCGACCACGCTTGGCAGCGACCCGTTTGTGGGCCGCCTTCTGACCGGCCGCGTCGAATCCGGCACCCTCAAAGTAGGTGCCACCGTGCAGGCGCTGACCCGCATGGGCCAGAAAATCGAGCAGTTCCGCGTCACCCGGATTCAGGCTTTCCGCGGCCTGGCCCAGCAGGACATCGAAGAAGCCCAGGCAGGCGACATCGTGTCCATCGCCGGAATGGCCAAGGCCACTGTGGCTGACACCATCTGTGCTCTGGCCGTGGACGAACCGCTGGACGCCCAGCCGATCGACCCGCCCACCATCACCGTGACCTTCGGCATCAATGACAGCCCCCTGGCCGGCCGTGACGGCAAAAAGGTTCAGTCCCGCGTCATCCGCGACCGTCTGATGAAAGAGGCTGAATCCAACGTCGCCATCAAGATCGCCGATACCCCCGGCGGCGAGGCGTTTGAGGTTTCGGGCCGTGGCGAACTGCAGATGGGTGTTTTGATCGAAAACATGCGCCGCGAAGGGTTCGAGCTGTCGATCTCCCGCCCGCAGGTGATCATGAAGGAAGTCGACGGCGTCCGCATGGAGCCGATCGAAGAAGCCACCATCGACGTGGACGACGAATACTCCGGCGCGGTGATCGAAAAGCTGACCGGCGCCCGCAAGGGTGAGCTGGTGGAGATGAAACCGGCAGGCGCAGGCAAGACCCGCATCATTGCACATGTGCCGTCGCGCGGCCTCATCGGCTATCACGGCGAGTTTCTGACCGACACCCGCGGCACCGGCGTGCTGAACCGCGTGTTCCACGGCTGGGCACCGCACAAGGGTTCGATCCCGGGCCGCCGTGCCGGCGTGCTGATCTCGATGGAAAACGGCCAGTCGGTTGCTTACGCGCTGTGGAACCTGGAAGAGCGCGGCAAGATGATGATCGGTGCCCAGGCTGACGTCTACACCGGCATGATCATCGGGGAACACTCCCGTGACAACGATCTGGAAGTGAACCCGCTGAAGGGCAAGAAGCTGACCAACGTGCGCGCCTCCGGCACTGACGAGGCCGTGCGCCTGACCACGCCGATGACGCTCTCTCTGGAAGAAGCGATTGCCTACATCAACGACGACGAACTGGTTGAGGTGACACCGAACAGCGTGCGCCTGCGCAAGCGCTATCTGGACCCGCATGAGCGCAAGCGGATGTCCAAGGCCGCAAGCTGACCCAAACCGGAAAAGGCGCCTTCGGGCGCCTTTTTCTTGCGGCGGGCCTGCACTGCCGCACAGCAAAAAGGGGCACCCAAGGCGCCCCTTCATCTTTCCCGAAAATACTCAAAAAAGGCGGCAGAGCCGCCACGAGCACCAGCCTTTACTCGCTGGTCTCCACCACCATCAGCTCCCGCTCGGAGGCGCCGCGCGCGTGGTCCAGCGCTTCCTGGTATTCCGGGCTGTGATAACAATCGACAGCCGCCTCGACGCTCGGGAACCGGGCCACCACGTTGCGCGGGCGCTCCGTGCCCTCCAGCTGCACGAACCGGCCGCCGCGGGCGATGAACTCGCCGCCATGCTTGGCAATGGCCGGGCCTGCCAGTTCAGCGTATTTGCCATAGGCATCGGCATCGGTGACGGTCACATGTGCAATCCAAAGCGCGGGCATCGGAGCCTCCCAGTATTATGATCTTTCCGGCAGCTTAGGCAGCTTGCCGGAAAGACCAAGTGTTTTTTGACCAAATGGTCAGCCAGCCAGCACGGCCTCCGCGGCCTTGATGGCTTCCTCAGCGCCGGAGAAGTCCTTGCCGCCGCCCTGGGCCATGTCCGGACGGCCGCCGCCGCCCTTGCCGCCAACAGCCGGAACCGCGGCTTTCAGTACGTCCACGGCAGAGACTTCGCCGGTCAGATCGTCGGTCACGCCGGCGGCCACGGCCACCTTTCCATCATCCTCGGCGATCAGCAGGATTACACCGGACCCGATGTTCTGTTTGTGCTTGTCGATGAGACCGCGCAGGTCCTTGCCGGAAACGCCCTGCAGCGCTTGGGCCAGGAACTTCTTGCCATTCACCTCCTTAGCCTCGGCACCGCCGCCGGAACCACCGCCCATGGCGATCTGCTGCTTGAGATTGGAAATCTCATTCTGCAGCGCCTTTCGCTCATCCATCATCGCCTTGAGGCGGTCCAGAACTTCTGCAGGCTGCGCCTTCAGCGCGCCAGCAACCTCAGCCATGCGGCCCGCTTCGCGCTCCAGATGCTCAACAGCTGCCGCACCGGTCAGCGCCTCAATCCGGCGGACGCCGGCCGAAGACGCGCTGTCGCCCAGAATCACGAAGGTGCCGATGTCGCCGGTCTGCTTCACATGGGTGCCGCCGCACAGCTCAATCGAGTAGGTGTCGCCGTCATGGCCCTTGCCGGTTGGCGCACGGCCCATGGAGACCACGCGGACCTCGTCGCCGTATTTCTCGCCGAACAGCGCCTGGGCGCCCAGATCGCGCGCATCATCCGGGGTCATGATCCGGGTGGAGACCGGCGTGTTCTGGCGGATGAAATCATTCACTTCCGCACCGACTTTGGCCAGCTCATCAGCACTCATCGCCTTGTTGTGGCTGAAGTCAAAGCGCAGACGGTCAGCAGCATTCAGCGAGCCCTTCTGCGCCACATGTTCACCCAATGCGTTGCGCAGCGCTTCGTGCAGCAGGTGCGTGGCGGAGTGGTTGGCACGGATCTTGCTGCGGCGGTCGTGGTCCACTTCCATCGTCGCGCCCTGCCCGGCGGCTACCTCGCCCTCGGTCACCTCGGCGATGTGCAGGAACAGCCCCTCCACCTTCTTGGTGTCGGTGATGCGGGCTGCGCCGCCTTCCACGGTCAGCACCCCGGTGTCGCCCACCTGGCCGCCGGCTTCGCCATAGAACGGCGTCTGGTTCAGGATGATCTGAACCGTCTCGCCCTTGGACGCGGATTGCAGCTGTGCACCGTCCTTGACGATGGCCGCGATCTGGCCTTCGGCCTTCTCGGTCTCATAGCCCAGGAAATCAGTCGGACCCACGGCGTCCAGAATGTCGAAGTAGACCTTCACGTCCGCGGCTTCACCCAGCCCGATGCCGCCAGCGCGGGACTGCTCCTTCTGCGCTTTCATGGCAGCGTCAAAGCCGTCGGTGTCGACTTCAATTTCCTTGACCCGCAGCGCGTCCTGCGTCAGGTCGAGCGGGAAGCCGTAGGTGTCATACAGTTTGAAAGCGGTCTCGCCCGGCAGCACGTCGCCCTGCCCCAGATCGGCAGAGGCTTCGTCCAGCAGTTTCAAGCCACGGTCCAGGGTCTTGAGGAAACGGGTTTCCTCCTGCTCAAAGGTCTCTTCGATCAGCGCCTGGCCCTGACCAAGCTCCGGATAGGCCGCGCCCATCTTCTGAACCAGCGACGGCACCAGCTTGTGCATCACCGGATCGGTGGCGCCCAGCAGCGATGCGTGGCGCATCGCGCGGCGCATGATCCGGCGCAGAACGTAGCCGCGGCCCTCGTTCGACGGCAGCACGCCCTCGGCAATCAGGAACGAGCAGGACCGCAGGTGATCGGCGATCACCCGGTGATGCACATTCTGGTCGCCGAACGGATCGGTGTTCGTGACATTCGCCGAGGCTTCGATCAGCGCCTTGAACAGGTCGGTTTCGTAGTTGTCGTGGGTGCCCTGCAGCAGTGCCGCAATCCGCTCCAGCCCCATGCCGGTGTCGATGGACTGCATGTCCAGGTCCACCATGGTGCCGTCGGCGAAGCGCTCGTTCTGCATGAAGACGAGGTTCCAGATCTCGATAAAGCGGTCGCCGTCTTCCTCGGGCGAGCCCGGAGGGCCGCCCCAGATGTGGTCGCCGTGGTCATAGAAGATCTCGGTGCAGGGTCCGCAGGGGCCGGTGTCGCCCATCTGCCAGAAGTTGTCGGAGGTTGCGATCCGGATGATCCGGTCCTCCGGCACGCCCATCTTCTTCCAGATTTCAAAGGCCTCGTCATCAGTGTGATAGACGGTGGTGTACAGCCGGTCCTTCGGAATATCGAATTCCTTGGTGATCAGCTCCCAGGCAAAGGGGATCGCCTCTTCCTTGAAGTAATCGCCAAAGGAGAAGTTGCCGAGCATCTCAAAGAACGTGTGGTGGCGCGCGGTATAGCCCACGTTGTCTAGGTCGTTGTGCTTGCCGCCTGCGCGGACGCATTTCTGCGACGATGTCGCGCGTTTGTAGTCGCGCGTTTCCACCCCGGTGAAGCAGTTTTTGAACTGCACCATGCCGGAGTTGGTGAACATCAGCGTCGGATCGTTGCGCGGCACCAGCGGGCTGGAGTCGACGACCTCATGCCCCTGTTTGGCAAAGTAGTTCAGAAAGGTAGAGCGGATATCGTTGAGCGTCGGCATATGCGGGATCTCTTGCGGGCTTAAAAACAAGCGTTCCGGGCAGGTTTACCCGCCTGCCGGGGCACTGTCTACAGCGGGAAGCGGCGGCGCCCATGAAAAAGGGCGCGGCCTGCGCCACGCCCTCATGTTCTTGAGATTTGATCAGATTATCCGGCGCTTAGGCCTCAAGGATATCGTCGGCGCCGTCCAGATCCGGGCGTTCGAATTCCAGCCCGTGCGACGCGCGGATCTTGTCCTCGATATCATAGGCAATGGCAGGGTTTTCGCGCAGGAACACCTTGGCGTTCTCCCGCCCTTGCCCGATCCGCTCATCCCCGTAAGAGAACCAGGCGCCGGACTTGTTGACGACACCGGCCGCCACGCCCAGGTCCAGCAGTTCGCCCATCTTGGAGATGCCCTCGCCATACATGATGTCGAATTCCACCTGCTTGAACGGCGGCGCCACCTTGTTCTTGACGACCTTGACGCGGGTGGAGTTGCCGACCACCTCGTCCCGGTCCTTGATCGCGCCGATGCGGCGGATATCCAGGCGGACGGAGGAGTAGAATTTCAGCGCGTTGCCGCCGGTGGTGGTTTCGGGGGAGCCGAACATCACGCCGATCTTCATGCGGATCTGGTTGATGAAGATCACCATGCACTTGGAGCGGCTGATGGAGCCGGTCAGCTTGCGCATCGCCTGGCTCATCAGGCGGGCCTGCACGCCGACGCTGCTGTCGCCCATATCGCCCTCAAGCTCCGACTTGGGGGTCAATGCCGCCACCGAGTCGACAATCACCATGTTGACCGCGCCGGAACGCACCAGCGTGTCAGTGATTTCCAGCGCCTGCTCACCGGTATCTGGCTGCGAGATCAACAGCTCATCCAGATCGACGCCCAGCTTGGCCGCATACTGCGGGTCCAGCGCGTGTTCCGCGTCGACAAAGGCGCAGACACCGCCCTTTTTCTGCTGTTCCGCAATGCAATGCAGCGTCAGCGTGGTCTTGCCCGAGCTTTCGGGCCCGTAAATTTCGATGATCCGGCCCATCGGCAGGCCGCCGATCCCCAGCGCGATGTCAAGCCCCAGGGAGCCGGTCGAACTGGCCTCGATCTCCTGCAGGGCTGTGCCATCGCCGAGCTTCATGATGGAGCCCTTGCCGAACTGCCGCTCAATCTGGGCAAGCGCGCTGTCGAGCGCCTTTTGCTTGTCACCGCTTACTTTATTTTTCATGGTCAAAAGATCCGCCATAGTCCCTTGTCCCTTTCTATCTGTCACACACCGGGGCGTGCGGCAATCACTGCTTTGTTCACCTCTTGTTCCTTATGAGATCAAACCGGGAACATTGCAACAGTAAAACTGATGTACCCACATCAGGGGCAGGATGTTAAAGAGAGGTTTATGGATAAGGCCGAGCAAGAATTTTTACCGGGCAGTTAACGGAATGATGATATTTTTCAAGGAACGGCTGGCGCTTCTGTCCGTTCCCAAGACCGGCACCACCGCTTTTCAGGCGGCATTGCGCGACCGGGCCGATCTGGTGATTTCCGGCCCGCCGGAGCTGAAGCACGCGCCGCTCTACCGTTACAACCGCTGGATCCGGCCGATGTATGAAAAGGTTTGCGGCGCGGAACTGGAGGTTGCAGCTGTGATGCGGGAGCCGGTCAGCTGGCTGGGCAGCTGGTACCGCTACCGCCAGCGGCCCGCGCTGGACGGCAAGCCGAACTCGACCAAGGGTGTAAGCTTCGACGACTTCCTGCACGCCTGCTGCAAGGGCAAGCCCCCCGCCTATGCCAATGTCGGCAGCCAGGCAAAGTTCCTGGAAGCGCAGCCAAACGGCTGCAAAGTCAGCCATCTGTTCCGGTATGAGGACCAGAACGGGCTGAAAACTTTCCTGGAACAGCGGCTGGACATAGAACTGCACCTGGAGCGCAAGAACGTCAGCCCGGCGGCGGAGCTGCCGGTGTGTCCCGAGTCAGAGGCGCGGCTGCGGCGCAAACGGGCGGCGGAGTTCGAGATGTACCAGTCGATCCCGGTTAGCTGAAAGACACAAGCCGCCGGACCCAGCGGCTTGTTTTTTCCAGCTGCTGCCCGCGGCTCAGTGCAGCTGGGCGTGCACCGTTTCGGTCAGCTGGTTCAAAGAGAAAGGCTTGGGCAGGAAGACCGAGTTCGGCACCTCCGGCTGCGCCTCGCCAAAGGCGCCTTCGGCATAACCGGACACAAAGACCACACGGGTATCGGGCCGCTCCTTCAGCGCTTCACGCACCCAGCTGGGGCCATCCATGCCAGGCATCACCACGTCGGTGACAAACACATCCACCGTCAGGCCGGGATCCTCCAGCGTGCGCAGCGCATCCTCGGCGGACTCTGCCTCCAGCACGGTATAGCCGCGCATCCGCAGCGCGCGGGAGGCAAAGGCCCGCACCGGCGCCTCGTCCTCGACCAGCAGCACCACACCCTCGCCATGCTGGTTGGCAGCGGTCTTGTCCTCCGCCTCGGCAGGCTTTTCGACGGCCAGCGCATCCGCCTGCTGCTTGAAGACCGGGAAGAACAGCGTGAACTGGGTGCCGTGCCCCTTGACCGAGTCGACAAAGATATAGCCGCCGGTCTGTTTGATGATGCCGTAAGCGGTGGACAGGCCCAGGCCGGTGCCCTCGCCCGTGCGCTTGGTGGTGTAGAACGGTTCAAACACCTTCTGCAGCTTGTCGGGCGCGATCCCGACACCTTCGTCCGAAACCTTCACAGTGACCCAATCGCCGGCAGGCACGGTGGCGCGGTCCCGCTCCAGCGGCTTGTCCAGCGACAGCACCTCGGTCTCCACCCGGATTTCACCGCCCTGCGGCATCGCATCGCGCGCGTTCACCACAAGGTTCATCAGCACCTGTTCCAGCTGCCGCTTGTCGGCGCGGATGGATTTCATCACCGGATCGTGGCTGAGGGTCAGCGTGACCTTCTCGCCCACCAGGCGGTTCAGCAGATGGGTCAGATCCGACAGCGTGTCGCGCACATCCAGGATCTCCGGCTGCAGCGTCTGCTTGCGCGAGAACGCCAGCAGCTGGCTGACCAGCGAGGCCGCACGGTTGGCATTCTCATGGATCTGGATCAAGTCGCCATAATCCTGATCACCTTGATCGTGGCGCAGCAGCAGCAGGTCGCAATGGCCGGAAATCGCCGTCAGCAGGTTGTTGAAGTCATGCGCCACACCGCCCGCCAGCTGGCCGATCGCCTGCATCTTCTGGCTTTGCACGAACTGCGCTTCCAGCGTCTTCAGCTCGGTCGCGTCGTTCAGCACCGCAATCAGCACCGGGGTGCCTTCTTCGACCACGCGTGTCAGGGTGACCTGGACAAAAACCTCCTTGTCCGAGCGCGACAGGCGCAGGAATTCGGATTTGTTGGGCGCCAGCCCGTCAGCGGTATCCCGCAGCCAATCGGACATCGGGCGGCCAAGGCCCTCCATCAGCTGCCCGAGTTTCAGGTTGGCGCAGCTTTCCACCCCCAGCAGGCGCAGGGCCATCCGGTTGGTGGTCAGGATTTCACCGGTCGGCGCCACCTTCAGGAAAGGCACCGGCAACGCCTCCAGCCCGGCCTGCGCCGCGTCCAGCCCGCCTTCGTCCACTTCCATCAGGAACAGCTCGCTGCGGCCCTGGGTGCGGTTGTTTTCGCTGACCAGAACCTGCACCGGACCGTTCTTGGTGCTGAGCGTGTTGATCCGCCCCGGCAGAACCGGCAGCGCAGGGAACAGGCGGTCGGTGGATTTCACCCGTTCGCCGATCAGCTTGCGGGCCGCCTCGTTCATGAACAGGACAGCGCCGGTGCGGCCTACGGTAATCATCGGCACCGGCATCGACTCCGCGCCGCGGCTATTGCCGCCACGGTCCTGAATATCTTCAACCCGCCACAGGAAACTGCCGCCAGTCATCTGGTGCACCGCCAGCCGGACATGGCCGCGCCGGGTCACGATATCCTCGCGCGCGGCACCATCGACGCGGGCGCGGCTTTGCAGCCGGTACAGCACGGCAGAGGGGTTCGCCAGGATCGAGCGCAACGTGCCCGACAGCGTGTCCCGGCTGCAATCCTGAAACCGCTTTGCCGCGGCGCCGTTGCAGGCGTGGATCACCCCGTCGTCATCGGTGACAAAGCTGGGGGTGGCATCTTTTTCGATGAAGCCGGTCAGCAGCTCTGCCGCCATCGCCCGCGCGTTCAGCCGCATCCGGGTCTGGACCACCATCAGTCCCGCCACCGCCGCCAGCGTCAGCCCCACCATGATAAACCCGCGGCTCATCCAGTCGGGCAGCGCAAGCAGCCAGGGGCCGGACATCAGCATCAAGGCCAGCAGCAGCGTCGCGGCCAGCCGGGCATGCTCGGGCGCGTAAACGCGCAGTTCCGGAACGGAAGTCTCTTGGCGACCGGACATTACGGCTCCATGGTCAGTGCTTGGTGACGCCATAACGCGGCGGCTTTGGTTAAAACCACGTTAAGAAAAACAAAGGGTTTCCCGGCCGCGACCCTATCAACCGCCTTTTGCGCGCGTCAACACGGCAACATAAAAGCCATCGGTGCCATCCTGTACCCTCCAGCTTTGTTCTGCCGCCAGCGACCACTCAGGGTTATTCGCGGTAAAGGCTTGAACCTGCTGAGTGTTTTCCACCTGCAGCATAGAGCATGTCGCATAGGCCAGCGTGCCGCCCGGCGCGGTGAGGTCGGCCGCCCTGCGCAAAATTTCCGATTGGGTTTCCTGCAACGCGCGCAAGCCCTCCGGCGTCAGCCGCCATTTACCCTCAGGTGCCCGCCGCCAGGATCCCGACCCGGAACAGGGCACATCGCACAGCACCAGATCAAAGGGGGCTTTGCGCTCAACATCCGCAGAGGAGAGCAGTGTCACCGGGGCGCCTGCCCGCGCAGCCCGCTCCGGCAGGTCCTTCATCCGCCTGGGATCGGCGTCATGGGCGTTCAGGCGGATCCGGGCGCGGGCCGCCATGGCAAGGCTTTTGCCGCCGCCGCCGGCACAGTAATCGAGGACGGACATGCCATCCTCCAGCGGCAGCTGCTCAACCACTGCCTGGCTAGCGGCGTCCTGGAGCTCCACCAGGCCGTCCGAATAGGCCTTGGCATTGCGCAGCTTCCGGGCGCCTTCGGTGATTTCCAGCGCGGTGGACGCCGCGGGATGCGGCCGGGTGGCAATGCCGTCCGCGGCCAAAGCGTCCTGCGCCTGCTGCAAGGTGCCCTTGGGCGTGTTCACCCGCAGATGCACCGGCGCCCGGCTGCGCAAGGCACTCGCGGCGGCTTCGGCGTCCTGGCCGAGGCTGGCACGAAACTTAGGCCAAAGCCAATCGGGGATATCCAGCGCCTCCGCCCCTTCCGCTGGCGGCGGCAGCTGCCGTTCCGCCGCGCTCAGCGGTGCAGGCGCGTGGCCCTGGCCGGTGAACACTTCATCCGGGTCCTCCCCGGCCTCGCGCAGGGCGCCAAGGATCAGCCCCCGCCCGCTGCGAGCGCCGCCCAGGGCGGCATGGGACCGCAAGCAGCGCACCGCGGTGAACACATGATCCCGCACCGCGGCACGGTCCTTGGAGCCCGCGAAACGGCTGCGCCGCCCCCAGGAGGTCAGCGCCTTTTCCGCAGGCTCCCCCGCCAGCACCTGGTCGAGGATTTCAATGGCCGCCTGCAGGCGGGCGGCGGGGGTCATGCCCCTGCCCCAATTTCACATGCGGCCATCATCAGCTTATCCCGCCCGGTAGTTCGGCGCTTCGCGGGTGATCTGCACGTCGTGGACGTGGCTTTCCTTCAGACCGGCGCCAGTGATGCGGACAAAGTTGCAGTTCTTGCGCATTTCATCAACGGTGGCACAACCGGTATAGCCCATCGCGGCACGCAGGCCGCCAACCAGCTGGTGCACCACCGGACCGGCGCCGCCCTTATACGGCACCTGGCCCTCGATCCCTTCCGGCACCAGCTTGTCGCTGGCGGCGTCTTTCTGGAAATAGCGGTCGGCAGAGCCGCGCGCCATCGCGCCCATCGACCCCATGCCGCGGTAGGATTTGAACGAGCGGCCTTGATACAGGATCACCTCGCCAGGGGACTCATCCGTGCCGGCAATCATCGAGCCGACCATGGCACAGGAAGCACCCGCCGCGATGGCCTTGGCAAAGTCGCCGGAGAACTTGATGCCGCCATCGGCAATAACCGGGATGTCTCCTGCAGCACCTGCACAATCCATGATCGCGGTCAGCTGCGGCACCCCGACACCTGCCACCATGCGGGTGGTGCAGATCGAGCCCGGGCCGATGCCGACCTTGACCGCGTCCGCGCCCGCGTCGATCAGCGCGCGGGTGGCTTCTGCGGTGGCAACATTGCCAGCGATCACCTGCACGCCGCTGTATTGCGCCTTGATCCGCTTCACCGCGTCGATCACACCCGCCGAATGGCCATGGGCAGTATCGACCACAACGATATCAACACCCGCGTCAATCAGCGCCTCGGAGCGGGCAAAGCCGCTGTCGCCGACCGAGCTGGCAGCAGCCACGCGCAGGCGGCCCAGTTCATCCTTGCACGCGGTGGGGTTCAGCACCGCCTGTTCGGTGTCCTTCAGGGTCAGAAGACCGGTCAGCTTGCCATCCTTGTCGGAGACCAGCAGCTTTTCGATCCGGCGCGCCTTCATCAGTGATTTGGCTTCTTCCAGATCCGCAGGCTCCTGCAGCATCGCCAGATTGTCAGAGGTCATCATGACCGAAACCGGCGTGCTGTCATCAGAGGCAAACCGCATGTCGCGGTTGGTGACGATGCCGACAACGCGGCCGGAGCCGTCCACCACCGGAAAGCCGGTGACCCGGTAGCGCTCTTGCAGCGCCTTGGCGTCGGCCAGGGTTTGATCGGCGGTCAGGGTAATCGGGTTGTAAACAATGCCGGAGACAAAGCGTTTCACCCGGCGCACTTCGCGGGCCTGCTCTTCGGTGTTCAGGTTCTTGTGGATCACCCCCATGCCGCCGGCCTGCGCCATGGCGATCGCCATGCGGGATTCGGTCACAGTGTCCATCGCCGAGCTGAGCAGCGGGATGTTCAGAGACACCGACTGCGTCACCCGCGTGCGGGTGTCGGCGGTGTTGGGCAGAACGCTGGACGCGCCCGGCACCAAAAGAACATCATCAAAGGTGAGAGCCTCACGAATCTGCATTTGTCATCCCCATGCATAACCCCGTTTGGCGGTGACCCTATGGCACAGAACCGGCCGGGGGAAAAGAGGCAGAGGGCAAGAATTCCTGCAGTGCAGAAAACCCGGCTTTTCCTGACTTGCATCAAGGACCTGTTTCACAGGAACGTTAGGACTGTGCCGCACCGGACCGCGAACAGGACTGCTCATGACCCGACCGTTGGAAAACACTACCATCCTGGACCTCACCCATGTGCTGGCCGGCCCCTACTGCTCCATGATCCTGTCGGACCTGGGCGCCCGGGTCATCAAGGTGGAGCGCCCCGGAGGCGGTGACGACACCCGCGCCTTCCCGCCGTTCAAAGACGGCGAAAGCGCGTACTTCGCCACCATCAACCACGGCAAGGAAAGCATCGCGCTGGACCTTAAGGCGCCGCAGGACCGCGCCATATTCGAGCGGCTGCTGGCCCAGGCTGACGTGCTGCTGGAAAACTTCCGACCCGGGGTGATGCAGCGGCTGGGTTACGGCTGGGATGCGCTGCACGCGCAGTTTCCGCGGCTGATCTACGGTGCCGTCTCCGGTTTCGGCCACAGCGGGCCGGATGCCCTGAAACCAGCCTATGACATGGTGGTCCAGGCCCGCGGCGGGGTGATGTCGATCACCGGCGAAAAGAACCGGGAGCCGGTGCGGGTCGGCGCCTCGATCGGCGACATCGTGGCGGGCATGTTCCTGGGGCACGGCATCCTGGCGGCACTTCTTGACGTGCAGAAAACCGGTGAAGGCAAATTCGTCGACGTGGCCATGCTCGACAGCCAGCTGGCGCTGCTGGAACACGCCATCGCCATCACCTCGGTGACCGGCGAAGCGCCGCAGCCTTCCGGCGCGCGGCATCCCTCGATCACCCCGTTTGAGACCTTTCACGCCTCCGACGGGCTGTTTGTGATTGCGGCTGGTAATGACGCGCTGTTCACCCGGCTGTGCGATGTGCTGCAGCTGCCGCTGGCCGGGGACGCCCGCTTTGCCACCAACCCCGCCCGCTGCGACAACGCCCGCCTTTTGAAACGGTTGATCGAGGCGGTAACCCTTGAGCAGTCAAAGGCTCATTGGATCGCGCTGCTGACAGAGGCCGGCATTCCCACCGGGCCGATCCAGACCGTCGATCAGGTGCTTCAGGATCCCCAGATCCTGGCCCGCAACATGGTCGTGGATGTTCTGGGCAATGATGGCCGCCCCGAATATTTGTCAGCTGGCAATCCGATTAAGATGAGCGGCCTGCCGGACCCCGCAACCCGCCCCCCTGCGCCTCAACTCGACGGCAGCCGGGCGCAGATTCTGGCGTGGCTGGAGAAGGTTGAGCGGCAGCAGGCCACCTGACGGGCGCTCCCAAACCCGCATCCTAAAGTCATCAAATATCCAAAAATGGCGCCAGCAGACGGGAAAATGCCGCCCATTGCCTTTCGCTTGCCGCAAAAGCCCATATGCTCCGCCTAAATTGCGGAATGAGAAGGCCACAGGCATGACTGACGAACCCCTCGTTGTGTTTACCCCCTCCGGAAAGCGCGGGCGTTTCCCCGCCGGCACGCCGATCCTGACCGCCGCCCGGCAGCTGGGGGTCGACCTCGACTCGGTCTGCGGCGGCCGCGGCATCTGTTCCAAGTGCCAGATCACGCCCTCCTATGGCGAGTTTCCCAAGCACGGCGTCACCGTGCAGGAGGGCGCGCTGAGCGAATGGAACAAGGTCGAGCAGCGCTATAAGGACAAGCGCGGCCTTATCGACGGACGCCGCTTGGGCTGCCAGGCCACCGTGCAGGGCGACGTCGTGATCGACGTGCCGCCGGAAAGCCAGGTCCACCGCCAGGTGGTGCGCAAGCGCGCCGAGGCCCGCGACATCACCATGAACCCCTCCACCCGGCTGTATTATGTCGAGGTGGAAGAACCCGACATGCACAAGCCCACCGGCGATATGGAGCGGCTGATTGAGGCCCTGGAAGCGCAGTGGAACTTAAAGGGGGTTAAGACCGACCTGCACATCCTGAGCGTGCTGCAGCCTGCCCTGCGCAAAGGCGGCTGGAAGGTGACCGTCGCCGTGCACCTGGGCGATGCAAACCACCCGCCCAAGATCATGCACATCTGGCCCGGCTTCTACGAAGGCTCGATCTACGGCCTGGCGGTCGACCTCGGCTCCACCACCATCGCCGCGCATCTCTGCGATCTGCAAACCGGCGAGGTCGTGGCCTCCTCCGGCATCATGAACCCGCAGATCCGCTTTGGCGAAGACCTGATGAGCCGGGTGTCCTATTCGATGATGAACAAGGGCGGCGACCAGGAAATGACCCGCGCGGTGCGCGAGGGCATGAACGCGCTGTTCACCCAGATCGCGGCTGAGGCGGAGATCGACAAGGCGCTGATCGTGGATGCGGTCTTTGTCTGCAACCCGGTGATGCACCACCTGTTCCTGGGCATCGACCCGTTTGAGCTGGGCCAGGCGCCCTTTGCCCTGGCGACGTCCAATTCGCTGGCACTGCGCGCAGCGGAGCTGGATCTGAACATCCACCCCGCCGCCCGTGTCTACTTGCTGCCCTGTATCGCGGGCCACGTCGGCGCAGATGCCGCCGCGGTGGCGCTGTCGGAGGCGCCCGACAAATCCGAGGATCTGGTGCTGGTCGTCGACGTCGGCACCAACGCCGAGATTCTGCTGGGCAACAAGGAAAAGGTTCTCGCCTGCTCTTCCCCCACCGGCCCCGCGTTCGAGGGCGCGCAGATCTCCAGCGGCCAGCGCGCCGCGCCCGGCGCGATTGAGCGGGTCGAGATCAGCCCGGAAACCAAGGAACCGCGCTTCCGGGTGATCGGCTCTGATGTCTGGTCGGACGAGGACGGCTTTGCCGAATCCATCGCCACCACCGGCATTACCGGCATCTGCGGCTCCGGCATCATCGAGGCGATTGCCGAAATGCGCCTGGCCGGTGTGCTGGATGCCTCCGGCCTGATCGGCTCGGCGGAGCAGACCGGTTCTGCCCGCTGCATTCAGGACGGGCGCACCAACGCCTATATGCTGTGGGATGGCTCTGCTGAGGGCGGGCCGACCATCACCGTCACCAACCCCGACATCCGGGCGATCCAGATGGCCAAGGCGGCGCTCTACTCCGGCGCGCGCCTGCTGATGGACAAGTTCGGCGTCGACACCGTGGACCGCGTCGTGCTGGCCGGGGCCTTCGGGGCGCACATCTCTGCCAAGCACGCGATGGTGCTGGGCATGATCCCCGACTGCGTGCTGGAGAAAGTCACATCGGCTGGCAACGCCGCAGGCACCGGCGCCCGCATCGCGCTCTTGAACACCGAAGCGCGCAGCGAGATCGAGGAAACCGTGCGGCGGATTGAGAAGATCGAAACTGCCGTCGAGCCCCGCTTCCAGGAGCATTTCGTGAACGCCTCGGCGATCCCGAACTCGGCAGAACCCTTCCCGATCCTGGAAACCGTGGTGACCCTGCCGCAGGTGAACTTCAACACCGGCGGCGGAGACAGCGAAGGTGCTGGCGGAGGCCGCCGCCGCCGCCGCCGCGGCTGATCCGCAAAGGCCCGGAAATTTCCGCTGCAGCGCCCTTGACCTCTTTGGCGCTGCAGCATAATTCTGCACTTCACAGGCGGGTATGATGTAATGGTAGCCTGTCAGCTTCCCAAGCTGAACGCGCGGGTTCGATTCCCGCTACCCGCTCCAAAATCTTCCGACATATCAATAGCTTAACCACAGCCTGCCTGACCGTGCGCCAGTCCTCGCCCGGCCGCGGGATTGCTCGCCGCGCGGCGCAGGCCGAAGTGTGCTAAACTGATATCGCACGCCAGCAAGGTGCAGGCGGCATGGTTTGGAGGGTATCAGTATGACACGTTATTGTTTGACCGCGGCACTGCTATGTGGATTCGGCGCAGGAGCCGCACTGGCCGGCACGACCTGGGATCAGCCGGGCCAAGGCACCGGCATCTCCACCAGTTCCGTCAACCAGATCGCCGAAGGCCATATGGTGATGCAGATCAGCAGTTCCTATGAGAATGTGGAAATGGAAGACGCTGAGCATCCGATGAACGGCGCCGCGGGCCCCTGCTTCGGAGCGGTTGAGGTCGCCTCTGGCGAGGTCGAGGGCGGCGGCATCTGCGCCTTTACTGACGGTGCAGGTGAAAAGGTCGTGCTGCACTGGGACGCCGAAGGCATGGACCAATCAGGCGCGCTGACAGGCAGCTGGACCCTGAGCGGCGGCAGCGGCCCGTGGGCTGATGCAAAGGGCGGCGGCTCGTTTTCGTCCCTGACCGACCCGGAAACAGGCAAGTTCGTGAACACCATCACCAGCAACGTGACGATGCCCTGAGGGGCTGCGCGGGCTGTATTTCCCAGCGCTGACCGGGGCGGCTTCCCGGGCAGCGCCTTATTGCGCGTCCTGAATAAATTTGAGGAGGGCACGGGTTGACCCGTCCTTCCCGTCCGCAGACCTCTGGCCGCGCAGCAGCGGCAGCAGGGAATCGGCCAGTTCCTTGCCCAGCTCCACGCCCCATTGGTCAAAGGAGTTGATGCCCAGAATCACGCCCTCGACGAACACCCGGTGTTCATACAGCGCGATGATCTGGCCCAGCACATGAGGCGTCAGCTGCGGGTAGACCAGCGTGGTGGAGGGCCGGTTGCCCGGGAACACCCGGTGCCGCGCCTGCCGCTCCAGCTCTGCGCCCTCATAGCCTTCAGCCTTCATCAGCGCGCAGGCTTCTTCCAGGCTGCGGCCGCGCATCAGCGCCTCGGATTGCGCCAGGCAGTTCACCACAAGCAGCTGGTGATGCTGGTCCAGTTCCGGTTCATGCCCCTTGGCCGCGACCAGAAATTCCGCCGGCACCACCGTGGTGCCCTGATGCAGCAGCTGGTAAAAGGCGTGCTGGCCGTTGGTTCCGGGCTCCCCCCAGACAACCGGGCCGGAATTGTAAGGCAGCGGCGTGCCGTCCATGGCAACGGATTTGCCGTTTGATTCCATCTCCAGCTGCTGCAGGTACGCCGGCAGGCGCCGCAGCCGCTGGTCATAGGGCAGCACGGCGCGGGTCGGGAAACCGCAGACCTGATGGTGCCAGATCCCGGTCAGCGCCAGCATCACCGGCATGTTCTGTTCCCAGGGCGCCACGCGGAAATGGTCGTCCATCGACTTGCCGCCCGCCAGAAAATCCCGGAAATGCTCCGGCCCGACCGCCAGCATCAGGCTCAGCCCTATCGGCCCCCAGACTGAATAGCGGCCGCCAACCCAATCCTCAAAGCCAAACACATGCTTGCGCGGAATGCCGAAGGCGGCTGTCTCTTCCTCGGAGGTCGACAGCGCCAGAAACTGGCGCGCCGGGTCGCCGCCGCCGTCCTCTACCCAGCGCCGCGCCGTGGCGGCATTGGTCATGGTTTCAACGGTAGTAAATGTCTTGGAGGCGACGATCACCAAAGTTGTTTTGGGATCAATCCGTTGCAGGATGTCATGAATGTGGGCGCCGTCGACGTTGGACACAAAATGGCAGCGCGGGCCGTCATGATAGGGCGCCAGCGCCAGCGTTGCCATCACCGGCCCCAGGTCGGATCCGCCAATGCCGATGTTGACCACATCGGTGAAGGTGCCGCCCGGTCCGGCCAAGGCGCCGGAGCGCACCCGGCGCGCCAGGTCCTCCATCCGCTCCAGCGTTTTCCGCAAGGGCGCGCGCACGTCCTCTCCATCGACCAGCATCTCCGGCCCGTCCGGATCGCGCAAAGCGGTATGCAGCACAGCGCGCTGTTCGGTCTCGTTGATCAGACCGCCGCCGAACATCGCCGCGCGCCGCCCGGCGACGTCCTGCGCCTCGCACAGTGCGACCAGGCCCTCGCGCACCTTCGCAGTGATCCGGGTCTTGGAATAATCGAACAGCAGCGTTTCGAACCGCACGCTGAAGGCGCTGGCACGCTGCGGGTCGTTTTCAAACAGCTCAGGAATTTTCCCGCCGCATTTCTCGGCATGCAGCGTCTTCAAGGCATCGAACATAGTTAACTTTCCTGAAATCAAGGTGCCCAATGAACGGAGACCTCGGACAACACAGCCTGGACTGGCGCAGTTTCCGGCGGCAGCGACACGGCCCGTTCAAGCGCCCGCCGTTTGGCATCGCCAAAAATCACCAGGTGTTTCGCGATCGCGCCATCCAGCACACGGGCGGTCAGACTGACCCGGGCTTCCGGCTGGCTGTCCGGACGCATGACGGTGAGTGCAGGCGCATCCGGCTCCAGCGCTGCCACAATTCCTGCGGCGCCGGGAAACAGGGACGCGGTGTGCATATCCTCGCCCATACCCAGCAGCAGCACCGACAGCGGCAGCTCCGGAACCACCCGGCTTTCGAGTTCCGCCAGCACATCCTCCGGTTCGCGTTCCGGGATGTGGAACGGCATGAATTGGGCCACAGATGCCCGGTCCTGCAGCAGCCGGCTGCGGATCATCGCCGCGTTTGAGCGCGCATGCTCCTGCGGCACCCAGCGTTCATCGGTCGCCATCACATGCACCCGGTCCCATTCGATATCCGCCGCACAAAGATCGTCAAAGATGAGCCCGGGCGTGGTGCCGCCGGCGACCGCAAAGGAGGCTGTGTCATGGTGCAGAAGATGTGTTTTCAGGTCTCCGGCAATTTCATTCGCGACTTCAATCGCCAGCATGTCCTGGTCAGGGTATTCGTTGAATTTCATGGGTTTATCCCCCTCCATTCACGCCCGTCGCGGCGCATAAGCAAATCGGCATCCCCCGGTCCGGTACTGCCGCTTTCATAAGGTTTAGGCACATCTCCCCGGGACTTCCAGCCCGCAATCAGCGGATCGGTCCAGGCCCAGGCGGCCTCCACCTCGTCGCCTCTCATGAACAACGTCTGGTTGCCGCGCACAACATCCATGATCAGCCGTTCGTAGGCATCTGGCGGATCGCCGCCTTCCGGCCCCAGCGCCTCGGCAAAGCTCATGTCCAGAGGCACATCAATCAGCCGCATCCCGCCCTGCCCCGGCTCCTTGATGGTCACGCTCAGGGTAATGCCTTCATTCGGCTGCAGGCGGATCTTCAGATGGTTGGCATGGCGGCCTGCCTCGGCGCCGAAAATCGAATGCGGCGCGTCCTTGAACATCACGTTGATCACCGAGGACCGGTTCACCAGCCGCTTGCCGGTGCGCAGGTAGAACGGCGTGCCCGCCCACCGCCAGTTGCTGATATGCGCCTTCAGCGCCACATAGCTTTCGGTCGTGCTGCGCGGGTTGTTGACCAGCCCGCGGTAGGACGGATGCGGCGCCTCCGGGTCCAGGCTGGCCTGGTACTGGCCGCGCACAATATGGTGCGGTTCAACCGGGTCCAGCGCCCGGATCACCTTGAGCTTTTCGTCGCGCACCGCGTCCGGGTCGAATTTGGCCGGCGGCTCCATCGCGATCAGGCACAACAGCTGCATCAGATGGTTCTGCATCATGTCCCGCATGGCGCCGGCGCGCTCATAATACTCCTCGCGCCCTTCAACACCGACGGTTTCGGCCACAGTGATCTGAATGTGGTCGACATACTGGCTGTTCCACAGCGGTTCGAACAGCATGTTGCCGAACCGGACCGCCATCAGGTTCTGCACGGTCTCTTTGCCCAGGTAATGGTCGATCCGGTAGATCTGGCCTTCGTCGAAATGGCTGGCGAGCGTCCGGTTCAGCTCCCGCGCGGAGGCCAGATCGCGGCCAAAGGGTTTCTCCACCACGATCCGGGTGTGCGCCGTAGCCAGGCCATACCGGTGCAGCCGTTCCGCCAGCGGCCCGAACAGGCCCGGCCCGACGGAGAAATAGAACATGCGGACCCGCTCATCCCCCGCCCCCTCCAGCGCGCGGCAAAGCTGCTGCCAGCCCGCCTCGCCCAAGGCATCCAGCGCGACGTAACTGACCCGTTCCAGGAACGACTCCAGCGCACCGCCGCCGCAGGCCTTGGGGCCCGCGTGCTCGCGGATCGATTCTGCCACGACGGTGCGGTAATCCGCGCTGCTCATGGCGGTCCGCGCGGCGCCGATTATCCGCTCGCCGCCGGGCAGCTGCCCGGCGCAGTGGCGGCGGAACAGCGCCGGCAGGATCTTGCGCTGCGCCAGATCGCCAGTGCCGCCAAAAACCACCAGGTCAAACGGGTCGACCGGTATGACACGCGAAACCATTATTGTTCTTCCTGTCTAAGCCGGTGCAGGCGCGGCACACTGCCGCTCACATCCCTGTCATGTGCCCGCCCGGCTGCTTTCATTTCGGGCCCAGTATAAGGTAGCTTCCGGCGAAAGGAACTGCCCCAGAGGACATCTGCATGAAAGACCTGCAAAAACCCGTCGCGAACCTAGGCAAGTTTCAAGACGCTTACGTGACGGCAGATGGTCAGCAACGCGCCTCTGTGCCGCTCAGCCGCCCGGAAACCCTGTGGTTCAACACCGGCACGCTGTGCAATATCGAATGCAGCAACTGCTATATCCTGAGCTCCCCCACCAACGATGCGCTGGTCTATCTGACCGAGGCCGAGGTGCAAGGCTATCTGGATCAGATTGCGGAGCGCAGCTGGCCGGTCCGGGAAATCGGGTTCACCGGCGGCGAACCCTTCATGAACCCCGAGATGACCGGCATGGCCCGCGCCGCGCTGGAGCGCGGTTTTGAGGTGCTCATCCTGACCAACGCCATGCGCCCGATGATGCGCAAGACAGTGAAAGCCGGACTGTTGGACCTGCATGAGCAATTTGCCGGCAAGCTGACCCTGCGGATCTCCGTCGACCACCACAGCGCCGAACTGCACGACAAGGAACGCGGCAGCGGCAGCTTTGCCAAGACCATCGAAGGCATGGAATGGCTGCGCGACAATGGCTTCCGGATGGCCGTGGCCGGCCGCACCGTCTGGTCGGAAAGCGAAGCGCAGGCCCGCGCCGGGTATGCCGCACTGTTTGCCGCGCATGGCTTTGCCATCGACGCGCAGGATCCGGGCCAGACAGTGCTGTTCCCGGAGATGGACGAAACCGTGGAAGTTCCCGAAATCACAAGTGCTTGCTGGGGTATCCTTAACAAGTCGCCGGACAGCGTCATGTGCGCCTCGTCGCGGATGGTGGTCAAGCGCAAAGGCGCAGAGACACCCGCCGTTCTGGCCTGCACGCTGCTGCCCTACGCGCCTGAGTTCGAATTGGGCACGACCCTGGCCGAGGCCGAGCATCCGGTGCAGCTGAACCACCCCCATTGCGCCAAGTTCTGTGTCCTTGGGGGGGCCAGCTGCTCCTCCTGAGGGGTCTTCAGTACTCCCAGTCGCCGGTGGTGAAATTGGCGGCGCTCAACGTCACGTCGGTGGTGAAGTCCACCAGCACGTTATCTCCGTAATACAGCTTGTTCTCGGCGTTGCTCATGTACAGCCGGTCTTCGCTGGCGTTCTCCCACTCCGACCTGTCAAAGGTCACGTCAGTGTTGCGGGAGATGGTTCCGCCGGCTTCGTCAGCGTCAAACACGAACACATCGTCCTGGGCCGAGAAATCATCCAGAACCGCAACCGTGGAATAGGCGTCCAGCTCGATGAACAGCTCGTCCTTGCCCGCCCCGGTCGAAATCGTGTCGGCCGCATTGCTGAAGCTCCCGGTCAGAACGTAGATGTCATCGTCCCCCCCGCCCGATTTCAGACGCTCTGAGTGCATCCCTTCCAGAACGATCGTATCGGCGCCGCCACCGGTACGGATGTTCGCAGTCAAGCCGTCGGGATAGGAGATGGTGGTTCCGTTGATGACCACCGTGTCATTACCTTTGCCGGTGGAGACGCGAACGCTAGCGGTGACGTTCCAGAAACCGTTGAACTCAAAATAGTCGTTGCCTGCACCAGTGTTCACACGCAGATCGCTGACGTTCTTGACGGTGGAGTATTCAACATGGTCGTTCCCGGCCAGGGTCTTGACCGTGACGCGCGCGTCCTCCGCCGCTTCCCGCTGGCGGATGTCCAGCGTGTCATCCTGCCGGCCGGAGCGGATAACGAAATCCCCGTCGCCGGTGCTGGTGCCCAAATCAATGCCGTAATCCCAATGTTCGACCGACCGCACGCTTGTCGCAATCTGCGACAGATCCAGGGTGAAGCCGCCGGTAATCTGCACGTCGATCTGCGAAGAAACGGTGTCATACCCGGCCCCGCCATGAAAGCTGAGCTGGCTGTAATCGCGCAGCGTGCTGTCCGCCGTCAGGTCGAAATTGAGCGAACTGATCTTATCATCGCCGGCGCCGCCGAAAAACCGGTCCGACAGATCGGGATACACATAGGTGCCATTGTCATAATGATAGATCGAAAACGTGTCGTCACCATCCCGGCCATACAGGCTCTCGCGGATGGTTGACGTGGCCACCAGTGCGTTCTCGAACTGGTTTCCCAAAATATATGTGCGCATGAATTCCTGCCGTATTGCCTGCTTATTGACTGCCCGCCACCGTCTGGCGCTGTCCGGCGCTGCCATGCGGCACCAGACTTTTTAACACGCATAGGAGTAAGGCCGCGCTTTGGTTCCCGCAATAGCCAAGGAACAGCCCGGCGGTTCGGGGGCTTGCCTGTTGCCTTCCGGACAGGATGGCCTAGTGGATCTGGAATTCCCCGACCACGTTGCGCCATTCGCCGGGGCTGATCATTTTGCGGTGATTGAACCGCACCGAATGCAGCGGCCCCTCAATCTCGCGCTGCCAGAATTCGATGAACTCAAACAGCCGCGGGTGGTCCGGCGCAAGGTCGTACTGCTGCCAGACAAACGTGTTCAGGACATGGATATGGTCCGGCATATGATAGGTGAATTCCGCTGTGGTCAGCCCGTATCCTTTCAGCATCAGCTCGGTTTCGCTGGTCTCCATTTTCAGCCTCCAATCTTTGCCCCCTCTTGTTGATGCTAGGCTGGAAATGGTTAATTTCCCCAAAAACAGTGCGTTACCATCGCGTGAACGGACTGATTGCGGCTTTCCGGGCTGTTTGCTTGCGCCGCATATACGGTATCTGATAGGGTGCGAACACAATATATAGAGCCATAAGAAAGAGCGGGCAGCCAACGTGAGCGATACGCCGGAAACTCCTGAAAATATGGAAGAAAACATGCCGGAACGCCCGGCATATGATGGGCCGACCGTTTCCATCGAAGCCGAGATGCGCAACTCCTATCTCGACTATGCGATGTCGGTCATTGTCAGCCGTGCCATCCCGGACCTGCGGGACGGCCTGAAACCGGTTCACCGCCGCATTCTCTATGCGATGCACGAATCCGGCAACACCCATGACAAGGCCTACCGCAAGTCGGCCCGTCCCGTGGGCGACGTGATGGGTAAATACCACCCGCACGGCGACTCTGCGATCTATGACGCGCTGGTGCGGATGGCGCAGGACTTCTCGATGTCGCTGCCGCTTCTGGACGGCCAGGGCAACTTCGGCTCGATGGACGGCGACAACCCGGCGGCCATGCGCTACACCGAGGTCCGCATGGACAAGCCCGCCGCGGCGATCCTGGCGGACATCGAGAAAGAGACCGTCGATTTCCAGGACAACTACGACGGCAAGGACCGCGAGCCGACCGTGCTCCCGGCCCGTTTCCCGAACATGCTGGTCAACGGCGCCGGCGGTATCGCGGTTGGCATGGCCACCAACATCCCGCCGCACAACCTGGGCGAAGTGGTCGATGCAACCCTGGCGCTGATCGAGGACCCGGACCTGACCAGCGAGCAGCTGATCGACTACATCCCCGGCCCCGACTTCCCGACCGGCGCGCTGATGCTGGGCCGCTCCGGCGCGCGCAAGGCGTACCTGGAGGGCCGCGGCAGCGTGATCATCCGCGCCAAGACCCGCGTGGAGGAGATCCGCAAGGACCGCTATGCCATTGTCGTGGACGAGATTCCCTATCAGGTGAACAAGGCCGCGATGATCGAAAAGATCGCCGAGCAGGTCCGCGAGAAAAAGATCGAGGGCGTCTCCCACGTTCAGGATGAATCCGACCGCAACGGCGTGCGGGTGGTGGTCGAGCTGAAGCGCGACGCGACGCCCGAAGTGGTGCTGAACCAGCTTTACCGTTTCTCCCCGATGCAGACCTCGTTCGGCTGCAACATGCTGGCGCTGAACGGCGGCCGGCCGGAGCAGCTGACGCTGCGCAGGTTTCTGACCTCCTTCATTGATTTCCGGGAGGATGTTGTCGCCCGCCGCACCGCGCACCTGCTGCGCAAAGCGCGTGAGCGCAGCCACATCCTGTGCGGCCTGGCTGTTGCGGTCTCCAATGTCGATGAAATCGTGGCAACCATCCGCTCTTCGGCGGACGCGGCAGAAGCGCGCGAAAAACTGATGACCCGGCGCTGGCCGGCCGCCGAGATTGCGGACTACATCCGCCTGATCGACGACCCGACCCACAAGATGAACGACGACGGTACCTATAACCTGTCCGAGACCCAGGCCCGTGCCATCCTGGAACTGCGCCTGCAGCGTCTGACCCAGATCGGCGTCAAGGAAGTCACCGACGAACTGGAAGAACTGGCATCAAAGATCAAGGAATACCTTGAGATTCTGTCGTCGCGCGAACGTATTATGGGCATCATTTCGGACGAACTGCGCGAGGTGCGCGACAACTTCGCCGTGCCGCGCCGCACCCAGATCGTCGACTGGTCCGGCGACATGGAGGACGAGGACCTGATCGAGCGCGAGGACATGGTGGTGACCGTGACCTCCGGCGGCTACATCAAGCGGACCCCGCTGGCCGACTTCCGCGCCCAGAAACGCGGCGGCAAGGGCCTCAGCGGCATGCAGACCAAGGAAGAGGACGTGGTGACCACGCTGTTTGTGGCCAACACCCACACCCAGCTTTTGTTCTTCACCACTGACGGCATGGTCTACAAGCTCAAGACCTGGCGCCTGCCGCAGGGCGGCCGCACCTCCAAGGGCAAGGCGATCGTCAATATCCTGCCGATCCCGACCGGGGTGTCCATCGCCGCCATCATGCCGGTCGATGTGCCGGATGAGGAGTGGGAAAACCTGCAGGTGGTCTTTGCGACCTCCGGCGGCGACGTGCGCCGCAACCGGCTGTCCGACTTCACCAACGTCCGCCGCAACGGCAAGATCGCGATGAAACTGCCGGAAGACGGCTCCGTCAAACTGGTGAACGTGCGCATTTGCTCGGAAGATGACGATGTGATGCTGTTCACCAACTCGGGCCGCGCCATCCGCTTCCGCTCCACCGACGTGCGGGTGTTCAACTCGCGCGAATCCACCGGTGTCCGCGGCATCAGGCTGACCGGCGAGGACAGCGTGGTCTCCATGTCGGTGATCCGCCACTCCAAGTACACGCCGGAGCAGCGCACCGCCTACCTCAAGATGCGCCGGGCGATGGCCGGTCTGACCGACGATGCGGAAACCACCGATGAGGACGCGCCCGAGGATCCGAACTTCTCGACTGAGCTTTATGCAGAGATGTCGGCCGCTGAGAACCTGATCCTGACCATCACCACCGGCGGCTCGGGCAAGCTGTCCTCGTCGCATGACTATCCGGTGCGCGGCCGCGGCGGCATGGGTGTCACCGCGATGGACAAGGCCATGCGGGGCGGTGAAATCGTCGCCTCCTTCCCGGTTGAGATGGATGACCAGATCATGCTGGCCACGTCCAAGGGACAGTCGATCCGGGTGCCGGTCGATGGCATCTCCTTCCGGTCGCGTTCGGCCGGCGGCGTGCGGGTGTTCAACACCGGCAAGGGCGAAGAAGTGGTCTCTGTCGCCTGGATTGCCGAAAACGGCGAGGAAGAGGACGGCGGCGAGGAATAAGCCCCGTCCGCCTTGAAACAATGAGCGCCGTCCTGTTGCCAGGGCGGCGTTCGCTTTGTTAACGGCCCCCTAACGGGTTTCTGGCATCCTTGCGGGCAAGTTCCGTTTTCTCAGCAAGGGGATGCCCCATGAACTTGTATCACTGCTCTATTGACCTGCATCACGAAGCCAAGGCGCTGAGCTTTGCCAGTGCGGTGGACCAGTGGATGAGTTATCTGCAGGAACGCGGCGTCGTGCTGGGTTGGCGGCTTCTGCGGCGCAAGCTGAATCTGGCCAGCGACAATTGCCGGGATTTTCTGCTGGAAATCGAATTCCGGGACATGACGCAGCTGGATCAGGCCTTCCGCGTTCTCGGCGAACACGACGAGGAAGTGGAAAAGCTCTATTCGCATGTCACGGCGCTGATCTCCGGCGCGGAGATCGGCCTCTACCGCCCCTTCCCGGACCCTGAGCGGGCCGAACGCATGGCGCTGATCTGAGGGTGGCCTCAGATCAGGGTTGGTGCCAGCACGAAGCTGGCAAAGATCAGGTAGGCTACGGCTGTATGCATAACTTTACTCTCTTACTCACATCCCCATGTGGCGCTGAGAATAAACGTGGAATGCGGCATTTCCGGGGCAGCTGAATTTCCGCTGCCCCGGATAGGGGTTAGGCCGAAACCCGGCGTGCTTCAGAGATCGTAAAGCAGGCTGAACTTTTCTTCGAGGTAGGCCAGCAGCGGGGCATGGCCCGGCTCCATGCCGGAAGCATGGACGATGGTCTCGCGCGGACCGCGCAAGCCGCCGTGCTGCTGCAGGTTCTCCTTCAGCCATCCGGTCGCGCCGTCGGTATTGCCCTCGGCCAGCTGTGCATCCAGGCCCGGCACATCCCGGCGCAGCGCCTGGTACAGGCAGCCGGCATAGACATTGCCCAGGCTGTACGTCGGGAAATAGCCGAACAGCCCCACCGACCAGTGCACATCCTGCAAACAGCCGTGCGAAGGTTTGTCGACGGCATAGCCAAAGTCCGCCTCGAACCGGTCGTTCCAGGCGGCTTCCAGATCCTTCACCGCCAGGTCGCCGCTCATCAGCGCGCGCTCCAGGCCGAACCGCATCATGATATGGAGGTTGTATTGCAGCTCATCCGCTTCCGTCCGGATATAGCCCTTATGCACCGCGTTGACGGCCGCATAAAAGGCGTCCGCATCGGCAATCCCGAAATCGCCAAAGGCCGCTTTCATCTCCTGGAACAGCCAGCCGGTGAACGCCCGGCTGCGGCCGATCTGGTTCTCATAAATCCGGCTTTGGCTTTCATGCACGCCCATCGAAACGCCGCTGCCCAGCGGGGTCAGCAGGTAGTCGCGGCTGATATTCTGCTCATAGGCGCCGTGGCCGACCTCATGGATGGTCGAATAAAAGCAGTTGAACGGGTCGGTTCCGCTGGTCCGCGTGGTGATCCGCACATCCAGCCCGGAGCCGGAGCTGAACGGGTGCACCGCCTTATCGACCCGGCCATGCGCCATGTCATAGCCGAAGACCCTGGCAATCTTGCGTGTGAGTTTCATCTGCGCGGCTTCGTCGAAGGTTCCCGCCAGCCCCTTTGGCGCGGGCTTGTCCAGCACCTTGGCACGCAGCTCCACCAGGCCGGGGCGCATGGCGTCAAAGATCTCCGCGATCCCGGCGCCGGTCATGCCGTGTTCATAATCCTCGACCATGGCGTCATAGACGTCGCCGCCCGCCGCCAGCGCCTGGCCTTCCTCGCGCTTCAGGGCGACAACTTCCTCCAGCACCGGCACAAAGGCAGCCACATCCTCATCCACGCGCGCAGCAGCCCATTTGCCCTGCGCCTCAGATGTTACCTGGGCGATCTTCTTGGCCAGATCGGCGGGCACCTTGACGGTGCGTTCATAGCTGCGGCGGATCTCGCGCAGCTGGGCTTCACCAGCCTCATCCGGGGCAACCGCCTGCTCCAGCCAGTCCGCCACCCGCGGGTCGCAGCGGCGGGCATGCAGCACCGCCTCGATCGCGGCCATCTCCTCGCCCCGCTGCGGCGCGGCCCCGCGCGGCATCACGGTTTCCTGATCCCAGCCCAGACGGCCCGCAATCTGCCCCAGCGCCTGGGTTTCGCGCTGGAAGGCCATCAGTTCGTCAAATCCGCTCATGGGTCAGTGATCCTTGATCGAGGTTGCAATGGGATAGGCCGACAGGAAGCGGGCGCGCAGGATCAGAACCCAAACGCCGATTGCCACCAGCTGATGCGTGATCGCGGCGTGCAGCGGCGCGGCATAGACCACGGTGATGATCCCCAGCAGCACCTGCACGGACAGCGCCGCAAAGACGGCGTTAAAGGCAAAGCGGGTGCGTGCATGGGCAGAGCTGCGCCCGCGCAGCCAGGCCACCACGGCAAAGGCAAACAGCAGATAGCCCGCCACCCGGTGGATGAACTGCACCAGCCCCGGGTTTTCAAAGAAGTTCTTCCACAGGGGCTCGATCATAAAGGGGTTCGGCGGGATCACCTGCCCGCCCATCAGCGGCCAATCGGTATAGGAGCGCCCGGCGTCAATGCCCGCGACCAGCGCCCCCAGCAGGATTTGCAGGAAGGCAAAATGCATCAGGCCGGTGGACAGGCCGAACAGCTTCGCCTCCTTGGCGCGGCGCGCCTGCATCAGCTCGCGCTCCTCGCGGCCCAGCATCAGCACGTACCAGGCGATGAAACCGAGGATCACAAAGGCCAGCCCCAGATGCACCGCCAGCCGGTAGGAGGCCACCGCAGTCATCCCCTCGCCCTGGGTGACGCCAGAGGCCACCATCCACCAGCCGATGGCGCCCTGCACGCCGCCCAGAAGGCCAGGCAGCAGCAGCCGGCCGGTCCAGCCCGCCGGGATCTTGCGGGCCGCAAAGAAGCCAAGGAAGCCGAGCGCCCAGACTACGCCAATGAAACGTCCCAGCTGGCGGTGGCCCCATTCCCACCAGTAGATCTCTTTGAAATCAGACAGTTCCATCCACTGGTTCTGAATGCGCCACTGGTCGATTTCCTTGTACTTGTCGAATTCAGCCTGCCATTCCGTTTCGGACATCGGCGGGATGGCTCCGGTCACGGGGCGCCATTCTGTGATCGACAGGCCAGAGTCCGTGAGCCGCGTAAGCCCGCCCACCACGATCATCGCAACCACCAGCGCAAACAGCACCATCAGCCAGGCACGGATCGCCTTGCGGGCGCCGCCGCGGCCGCGGTCGATCAGTCCGGGCTGCGCCGCGGGCGCGTCTGTCTTTTCGCCCTCGACCTCTTCGAAAATGCTGCGCTTGCTCATGCTTGCCTCTTTGTCTGTGGTGCCAAGCTAGGGGCGGGAAATCTAAAGGTCCAGAGCGGCTTATTCGCCGCCCCGATCTTTCCAGCGGACCATCTGCCGCATGATCCCGTGCAGCATCTGCACGTCGGAGCGGGTCATCCGCATCCGGGACCACAGGTTGCGCAGGTTGGTCTTCATGCCTTCGGCCTTCTCCGGCGGGTAGAAGAAACCGGCTTCGTCCAGACGCTCCTCGTAGTGCTCCACCAGTTTCTCGACCTCGACGCCGGTGGCCCAGTCGCCCTTGCGGCCCAGGTCGGTGGTTTCATGCACCACATCGCCGGACTGGCGCATCCACTCATAGCCGGTCAGCAGAACGCATTGGCCCAGGTTCAGGGAGGCATAGAGCGGGTTCACCGGCACCGAGATGATGGCGTTGGCCTTGGCGATATCCTCGTTTTCCAGGCCCGCGCGCTCAGGCCCGAACATCACCGCGACCTTCTCGCCCGCCGCGATCTTCTCCGCCGCGATCTGCATGGCGCGCTCGGGGCTGTAGACCGGCTTGGTCAGGCCGCGCTGGCGGGCGGTGGTGGCGAACACATAGGTGCAGTCGCCCAGCGCCTCGGGCACATCCGCGCACAGCTGCGCCTCGTCCAGGAGACGGCCCGCGCCGGAGGACATCGCCACCGCCTTGGGGTTCGGCCAGCCGTCGCGCGGCGCCACGATGCGCATCCGGTCCAGCCCGAAGTTCCACATCGCCCGCGCCGCGGCACCGATATTCTCGCCCATCTGCGGGCGGACAAGGACAAAGGCGGGCTGGGGCGTATCGGTGGGCATCGTGTTCTCCGGCAAAATCGGCACTGCTGTACTGCCCGCGCGGCGGCGGGGCAAGGTCCAGCGCGGGTTTGGGGCGCAATAACCGGGTCTTCACCGCCGCAAATCCTTGCGTCCGGCGGCAAATCGGCTAAACACCGTCCAATCGCCTGAACAATGGAGCACCGCCATGGGAAGCCCTGCTGACGCACCGGAGCAGCCGCAGATCTACCTGATCTCCCCGCCGAGTTTCGAGCTGGGCAAATTCCCTGTTCTGCTGGCGCGGGTTCTGGATGAGGTCGACGTCGCCTGCGTGCGCCTGGATCTGGCCAGCCGTGATCAGGACACCCTCAGCCGCGCGGGCGATGCCCTGCGGGAGGTCACCATGGAGCGTGACGTGGCGCTGGTGATCTCGGACCATCAGATTTTGGCGGAACGGCTGGGGCTGGACGGCGTGCATTTGACCGATGCATCGAAGTCTGTGCGGGCCGCGCGCAAGGCGCTGGGGCCGGATGCGATTGTCGGCTGTTTCTGCGGCGCCTCCCAGCACGACGGCATGGTGGCCGGCGAGGCGGGCGCGGATTACGTGAGCTTTGGCCCCGTGGGCACATCCGGCCTGGGCGACGGCGCGCGGGCAGAGGCCGATCTGTTCGAATGGTGGTCGAAAATGATCGAGGTTCCGGTGGTGGCCGAGGGCGGGCTGACCGAGGATCTGGTGCGCGGCATCGCCCCCTATACCGACTTCTTTGGCATCGGGGATGAGATCTGGCACGCGGAAGATCCTCTGGCGGCGCTCAAGACGCTGATGCGGGCGATGGGCTGACGCCTTGGCGGGCAGTTAAGTTATAGGAACACCCGCTCCACAAACCAGTAGCCGCCGATCATTGCTATGGTGACAGAGGCCGGGATTGCCACCCGGCCGCGGTACTTGGGATGCCGCCCGAACCACAGGCGCACGCCCAGATAGGCGGCCGCGATTACGGCAAGCTGGCCCAGCTCTACCCCAACATTGAACCCGATCAGCGCGGGCAGAAACTGGTTTGCCGGCAGGCCGAACGCCCCCAGCACAGAGGCAAAGCCCAGACCGTGCAGCAGGCCGAAGCCGAAGATCACGAATGTGCGCCAGCTGTGCAGCTTGCGGGCAAAGATGTTCTCAACCGCGACAAAGACAATCGACAGCGCAATCAGCGGTTCGACGATGGCGGCGCTGACAGACACCATGCCCAGCGCGCCCAGCGCCAGGGTGATGGTATGGGCAACGGTAAACACGCTGACCTGCAGCAGCAGCGGCTTTAACCGCGGGCTGAGGAAAAACAGCCCCAGCACAAACAGGATGTGGTCCAGCCCCTTGGGCAGGATGTGGGTAAAGCCGACGGGGATGTATTCCATGAAGGCCTCGACCGGCGTCTTGGCTGCACCGCCCCCCAGCGGGATCGGCGGCGACGTCTCTCCTCCCTGCAGGTAGCCGGTGTAGGGTTCCGCCACCCCGTTCTGCCGCAGCACCACCCCGCCGGACCCCGCAGGCCAGGCTATGCGCAGGCTTTGGGCCTGCGGAGGGGTTTCACCGCCGAACACCAGAACTGAGGCGCGCGGCAGGCTGGCGTCGCCCACCTCCGGGATTGTGATCCGGGTAACGCTCAGTTCCACCGGGCCGCCGGCAAGCAGGGAAAAGGTCTCCAGCCATTCTTCGGCAAAGAGCTGCACCATCGGTTCCAGCTCTTCTGCGCCCAGCGCGCGCAGTTCGTCGTAATCGGCGGCTTGCGCGGTCTGGTTCGTATCCGCCAGCCCGTCCAGATTGATGCCCGCGACGAAGGCCTCGGCGTTCAGCCGCACCTGCAGGGTGATCCGCCCGTCCTCGATGGTGAAATCGGCAATTGCCGGGGTGACCTCATGTGCGCGGGCGCTTGCCGCAGCTATTGCAACCCAGCAGAGCAGCAGCGCAAATAGGATCCGCAGCCAATGAAAGCCGCGACCGACAGCCAAGGATCCGTTCATGCAATACCGCCTGTTCTGCTCAATTCTCTGTTCCGGGCTGGTCTTTGGGGCCATGCCGGTATTATCCCACGAGTTTTGGATCGAGCCGGAGAAATATCAAGAGGTTTCCGGGGCCCCTGTGGTGGCAAGGCTGCACAACGGCCAGGCCTTCAACGGCGCCGAGCAACCTTATCTGGATCACCGGATCGCCCGGTTTGAGGTGATGCAGGGCGGAGCCGCCGCGCCGTACCAGGGGCGCATGGGAGACATGCCCGCCTTTAGCGCAGAAATGGCGCAAGACGGGCTGGCGGTGCTGATCCACCAAACGCAGCCGCAAACGCTGACCTATGACACCTGGGAGGACTTTCAGGCTTTCATCGACCATAAGGCGTTTGGGGATATCCGTACCCGGCACCAGGACCGCGGGCTTCCGGATGCGGGCTTCAGCGAGCAATACACCCGCTACGCCAAATCTCTGGTGGCGATTGGAGACGGCCGCGGGTCGGATGCCGC
This sequence comes from Leisingera sp. G5_S3_59_S7, assembly GCF_054968485.1. Classification (NCBI taxonomy): domain Bacteria; kingdom Pseudomonadati; phylum Pseudomonadota; class Alphaproteobacteria; order Rhodobacterales; family Roseobacteraceae; genus Leisingera; species Leisingera sp. G5_S3_59_S7. The sequence goes on along the minus strand of NZ_JBQKUH010000001.1, from coordinate 32,920 downwards.
CACCGGGCTTGAGACTGAGATCATCGCCTTGGCCAACCCCTATACCGACAGCCTGGACGAGGGGCTGCCGGTCCGGGTGCTTTATCAGGGAAAGCCGCGGCCCCAGGCCCAGGTCGAGGTGTTTGCCAAGGCCCCGGATGGCAGCGTTGCTGTCACAACCCGGCTGACGGATGCGAAGGGTGAGACCGTTGTTAGCGTGGCGCCCGGGCACAGCTATCTGCTGGACGCCGTTGTCTTGCGCCCTGCCCCGGACGGCGAAGATTACGTATGGGAAAGCCTGTGGGCCGCCCTGACCTTTGCGGTGCCTGCGCGGTGAAGCCGCTTGCAGAGGTGCGGCAAAGGCGGCAATAGGTCGATATGACACAAGCCTCCGCCTCACAGCCCCCCGCCATTCTGTGCATCGGGTCGGTCCTTTGGGACATCATCGGCCGCTGCACCACGGAAATGCAGCGCGGCTCGGATATGCCCGGCCGCATCACCCGCCTGCCCGGCGGGGTTGCCATGAACATCGCCATGACGCTGGCCCGGTTCGGCGTCCAGCCCGCACTGCTGACCGCCGTCGGCCGCGACCCGGAAGGCGACGAGCTGATCCACGCCTGCGGCCATTTCGGGCTGATCACCGACCATATCTACCGCTCCGAGGACCTGCCCACCGACCGTTACATGGCGGTGGAGGGCGCCAACGGGCTGATCGCCGCCATTGCCGACGCGCATTCGCTGGAGGCCGCGGGCGACAAGATCCTGCGGCCGCTGTCGGACGGCTCGCTCGGCACCGACGATGCGCCCTACCAGGGCCAGGTGGCGCTGGACGGCAACCTGACCCTGTCGCTCTTGGATGACATCGTTGCCAGCCCGGCCTTTGCCAAGGCCGACCTGCGCGTCGCGCCTGCCTCGCCGGGCAAGGCGGAACGGCTGCGCCCGTTCCTGACCCGCACCCGCGGCACGCTTTACGTGAACCTGGAAGAGGCCGGCATCCTGTGCCAGGCGGAGTTCACGGACAGCGAAACCGCGGCACAGGCAATGCTCGACCGCGGCGCAGCACGGGTGCTGGTCACCGATGGCGGCTCCTCTGCCACCGTGGCGGACGCCAAGGGCACCATCACCCTGCACCCGCCCCGCGTAACGGTCGCCCGGGTGACCGGCGCAGGCGATACCTTCATGGCCGCCCATATCGTTGCCGAGGCACGGGGCGAAGACCGCAAAACCGCATTGGCCTCAGCCCTCAAGGCTGCGGCAACCTATGTTTCAGGAGAACCCCCGCTGTGATCGACATTCAGTATTCGTCCGAGGTCCAGGCTGCCAAGGCTGAAGGCCATGCCATTGTAGCGCTGGAAAGCACCATTATCACTCACGGCATGCCCTATCCGCAAAACGTCGAGGTTGCGGCGCAGGTGGAGCAGGACATCCGCGATGCCGGCGCCGTGCCCGCCACCATGGCGGTGATCGGGGGCGTGCTGCATGTGGGACTGGAGCCCGATCAGCTGCAATCGCTGGGCCAGGCCACAGGCGTTGCCAAGATCTCCCGCGCGGATATGCCCGCCTGTATCGCCACCGGCGGCACCGGCGCGACCACGGTTGCGGCGACCATGATTGCGGCGCGGCTGGCAGGCATTTCCGTTTTTGCCACCGGCGGCATCGGCGGCGTTCATAAAGGCGCCGAAACCTCTTTTGACATCTCCGCCGACCTGATGGAGCTGGCGCAGACCCCTGTGACAGTGGTGGCCGCAGGCGCCAAGGCGATCCTGGACCTGCCCAAGACGCTGGAAGTGCTGGAAACCCAGGGCGTGCCGGTGATTGCTTACGGTCAGGACAGCTTCCCGGCCTTCTGGTCTGCCCAATCGGACCTGAAGGCGCCGCTGCGCATGGATGCGCCGGAGGAGATCGCCCGCGCCCACGCCACCCGTCAGGCGATGGGCCTGCCGGGCGGCCAGCTGGTGGCCAACCCGATCCCGGCAGACGACCAGATCGCTGCCGAAGATCTGGCGCCGGTGATCGCTCAGGCCCAATCCGAAGCCGACGCCGAAGGCATTGCCGGCAAGGATGTGACCCCCTTCCTGCTGGCCCGCATTTTCGAGCTGACAGAGGGCCGCTCGCTCACCGCGAACATCGCCCTGGTGCGCAACAATGCCCGCTTGGCGGCAAAGATCGCACAGGAACTCAACAAACTGCCGCAATGAGATGAATTCGGGGGCGGAAACCATTGCTCCGCCCCCGAACAGTGCATAGGTTCCATTCGGAATTTCAGAAAAAGCAGACCTATGACAACGCCTTTCGACGATGAACCTCACCGCCGCCGCGGACTGTTTGCCAGTCTGCGCGCCTCCTTTTTTACCGGGATTGTCGTCATCGCCCCGGTGGGGCTGACCATCTGGCTCTTGTGGTCGGTGATGGGCTGGATCGACAGCGTGGTGCTGCCGCTGGTGCCAACCACTTTCCGGCCCGAGCAGTACATCGGCATCAACCTGCGCGGTGTCGGGCTGATTATCTTTCTGCTGTTCACGATCGTGGTCGGCTGGATCGCCAAGGGCATCCTCGGGCGCTCGCTGATCAGCTTTGCTGAAAGCCTGGTGGACCGGATGCCGGTGGTGCGCACCGTCTATTCGGGCATCAAGCAAATCTCCGAAACCGTCTTTGCCCAATCGGAACGCAGTTTCGAAAAGGCCTGCCTGGTGCAATACCCGCGCAAGGGCATCTGGGCGATCGGTTTTATTTCCACCACCGCCAAGGGTGAGATTGCCAAACGGGCCGAAACCAGCGGCGGGCTGGTGAGCGTCTTCCTCCCGACCACCCCGAACCCGACCTCGGGCTTCCTGCTGTTCGTGCCCGAGGAAGACGTGATCGAGCTCGACATGTCGGTGGAAGATTCCGCCAAGCTGGTGATCTCGGCGGGCCTGGTTTATCCGAACCCCAAGGATCCCGCGAAACCGCTGGACAACGGTAAGAAGACCAAGGCGCTCGAAAAAGAAAACGCCTAGCCGAACATCGCAGGCAAATTGGCAGAAGACTGCACCCCGAGGTTTTCCCGGTCGCGGGCCAAAAACTCCTCTGCCGCGTCCCGCCCCGCCTGTTTCAGCCGCGCCAGGATCTGCGGCACCGGGATCAGCTTGGTTGTGACCGACAGCTGGGTCATCAAGGCGTCGTCCGCGATCATGTGAACCCGCACCTGTTTCATCCGCCCCGGCTGCAGCGTGCCGTCCGCCAGCAGCCGCTGGACAAAGCTGATGGCCCGCAGCTCCCGCAGCAGCGAGGAGTTGAAGCTGATCTCATTCACCCGGTTGCGGATCTGCTGCGGCGTCCTCGGGATGTCCTCACGCTCCAGCGGGTTGATGTTCACGACGACCACATCCCCCGGCAGCGGCACCCGGAACAACGGAAACAGGGCCGGGTTGCCGGTATAGCCGCCGTCCCAATAGGCTTCCATGCGGCCGGTTTCCGGATCTTCGATCTCCACGGCCTGGAACATATCCGGCAGGCAGGCGGAGGCCAGGATTGCGTCCGTGCTGATCTCCTGCCCTTCAAAGATGCGGATCTTGCCGGTGCGAACGCAGGTCGCGCAAACAAACAGCTCCGGACCGTCGTTTGCGCAGACTTCAGAATAGTTGAAGGCTTCCACCACCTCGCGCAGCGGGTTCTGGTAGAACGGCCCATAGTGATAGGGGGAAATCGCCTGGCTCAGGGTCTCCATCGGGGAAAACGGCATGGCGGCCTCCCAGGCGCCAGCCCAGGCAACCGCGTCAAACCGGGTCAGCCAATGGGCAAACCGCATATCCCCCACGGCCCCCATGCGCCGCCACAAGCCGTCCAGCGCCTCCTTGGCGCCCAGGCGGCCGCCATGCACCATGCCAGCCTTAAAGGCAGCCCCGTTGAGCGCACCGGCAGAGGTGCCGGTGATCCCGGCGACCTCGATCCCCTCATCCTCCAGCAGGCGGTCCAGCACCCCCCAGGTAAACGCCCCATGCGCGCCGCCGCCCTGCAAGGCCAGATTAATTCTAACAGTCATGTCCTGATCCGCCTCTTCATCTGGCCGGAAATATCCCGGGGGTGCGTTGCCCCCCAAGGGGCAAGAGGGGGCTGGCCCCCTCCCGCCCTGGCTTTGGCCGTTACAGCGCGGTCCAGCCGCCGTCGACGCTGATCGCGGTGCCGGTGATCTGCGCCGCCGCGTCCGAGCACAGGAACACAGCGGTGCCGCCCAACTGCTCCACGGTGGCAAACTCGCGGCTCGGCTGGCGCTCCAGCATCACCTTCTTGATCACCTCTTCCCGGCCCATGTTGTATTTCTCCATGGTGTCGGGGATCTGCGCCTCCACCAGCGGCGTCAGCACATAACCCGGACAGATCGCGTTGCAGGTGATCGGCTCCTCCGCGGTTTCCAGCGCCACGGTCTTGGTCATGCCCACCACGCCATGCTTGGCCGCCACATAGGCCGATTTATAGGGAGAGGCGGTCAGCCCGTGCGCCGAGGCGATATTGACGATCCGCCCCCAGCCTGCCGCCCGCATCCCGGGCAGGGCTGCGGCCATGGTGTGGAAGTTCGAGGTCATGTTGATGGCGATGATCGCGTCCCACTTGTCCTGCGGGAACTCATCAATCGGCGAGACATGCTGGATGCCTGCGTTGTTGATCAGGATATCGCAGGCGCCGGCCTTTTCAACCAGCGCCCGGCAGTCGGCGCCCTTGGACATGTCGGCCTGAATGTACTGAGCCTTGACGCTGAATTCACGGGCCAGCTCTGCTGCCAGCGCGTGGTCCTCCTCCCGGTCGGTGAAGGAATTCAGCACCACGTTGGCCCCTGCCCGCGCCATTTCGCGTGCAACCCCCAGGCCAATGCCTGAATTCGATCCGGTGACGACGGCAGTCTTCCCTTGCAAGGACATCAGTTTCTCCGCTTTGACTCAATCAAACTGCCGCCACTGTGCCATGCTGCAGATGCAAAGGGAACGCGTAAGACTACGGAGCCGCCCGGCGGAACGCAGGGGCAATTGAGGTCAGCGCAGAAGCAAAACACCGCAAGAAAAAAACGCCCGCACAAGGCGGGCGTTAGTTATTGAGGCAGGTTTCATACAGGCAAGAAACCTATCGAGCAGTGATCTCTTTATAAGCAATTTCCGGCTTTCGTCCAAGCTAAAAGTTTGAAAAGACGAAAAAGCGCACGTAGCGTGCAGAGGCAAGAAAATAAGGGCAGAGCGGGATTGTTGTGAAACTGCGAAAAGAAAATTTCCTGAATCTTCGCATGGCGCTGGCTGGAATCACCTTGGCATTTGCCGCGAATTCCGCCCACGCAGAATCGGCACATGGCATAGCTATGTACGGGGACCCCGCCCTGCCACCGGATTTTGTGTCTTTGCCCTATGCCAACCCCGACGCCCCCAAGGGCGGCAAGGTTGTCTTCGGCAACACCGGCGGCTTTGACTCGCTGAACCCGTTCACCCTGAAAGGCACCTCTCCGTGGCAGCTGAGGTTCTGGAGTTACGAAAGCCTGATGGGCCGTTCGTGGGACGAGCCGTTCACCCTCTACGGCCTTCTGGCCGAATCGGTGGAGACACCTGAAGACCGCTCCTGGGTGGAATTCACCCTGCGGGAGGAGGCGCGATTCTCCGACGGCAGCCCGGTCACCATCGAGGATGTGATCTGGTCCTACGAAACTCTGGGCACCCGCGGGCACCCCCGATACCGCGGGTTTTGGACCAAGGTGGACCGCATTGAACAGACCGGCCCGCGCAGCCTGCGCCTGACCTTCAATGTTGAGGACCGCGAGCTGGCCCTGATCGCCGGCATGCGGCCGATCCTGAAAAAGGCGCAGTGGGAGGGCAAGGAGTTCGGCACGGATGAGGTCGACGGCGCGCCCATCGGCACCGGCGCCTATGTGGTCAGTGCCTATGAGCCGGGCCGCTTTGTCACCCTGCGCCGCAATCCGGACTATTGGGGCAAGGACTTGCCCCTGCAGCGCGGCACCCGGAATTTCGACGAATTGCGCATCGACTTTTTCGGCGACCAAACCGTTCTGTTCGAAGCCTTCAAAGCCGGCGAACTAAGCGCGCTGCGCGAGTTCAATGCCGACAAATGGGACAGTGTCTACAGCTTCCCGGCGGTCACCCGCGGCGATGTGGTCAAAAGCGAGATCCCGCATCAGCGCCCCTCCGGCATGACCGGGCTGGTGATGAATACCCGCCGCGCGCCGCTGGACGACTGGCGCGTACGCGAGGCGCTGCTGCTGGCATTCAATTTCGAGTACATCAACGGAACCGTGACCGGCGGCGTGCAGCCGCGGATCACCTCCTATTTCTCTGGCTCTGCGCTGGGAATGCAGCAGGGGGCGGCCAGCGGCGAGGTCCGGGCGCTGCTGGAGCCGTTCGCGGGCAGCCTGCTGCCCGGCACACTGGAAGGCTATGCGCTGCCCCAGGGCGACGGCAGCAAACGCAACCGCAGTAACCTGCGCAAAGCCATGAAATTGCTGGAAGATGCGGGCTGGACTGTAACCGATGGCGTGCTGCGCAACAGGGATGGACAGGCGCTGGACCTGACCGTCCTGATCCGCCAAGGTGACGGCGAGATGAAGACGGTGACGGAAATCTATGCCCGCGCACTGGAACGCCTGGGCATTTCTCTGACCGCCGAAACCGTCGACAACGCGCAATATGTCGAACGCGAAAACGCCTATGACTTCGACCTCACCCGCTACCGCCGCGAGCTGTCGCTGAGCCCGGGTAACGAGCAGCGTTACTACTGGGGCAGCGACGGCGTGACCCAGCCCGGCAGCCGCAACCTGATGGGGATGGACAGCCCCGCTGCCGAAGCGATGATCGACGCGATGCTGACCGCCAAGGCGCCCGAGGAGTTCGCCGCCGCCGTGCGGGCGCTGGACCGGGTCCTGACCGCGGGGCGTTACGTGATCCCGTTCTGGAGCTTCGATGTGGGGCGGATCGCCCATATCAAAGAGATGCGCTACCCGGACAAGCTGCCGGTCTATGGCGACCGCACCGGTTTCATGCCGGAAGTCTGGTGGTACGAGGCCGACTGACCGCCTGACTCCCGGGTTCAACGGTGCAGAGTGTGTTGACAGATGATCTCTATCTCCTTATTTCGCGAATTATGGAAATAGAGATCGCAGACAAGCTCAGCGCCCTTGCGCATCCCAACCGGCTGGCCCTGTTCCGCCTGCTGATGCGCCGCTATCCGGATGCCGTGCCCGCCGGAGAGATTGCCGCGGCGCTGGCGTTCAAGGCCAATACAGCCTCTGCCTACCTGTCGGTACTGAAGCAGGCGGGGCTGATCAGCCAGCACCGCACCGGCACCTCGCTGATGTATACTGCCGATCTGCCGGGGCTGCGCGGCCTGTTCGATGACCTGCTGTCCGGCTGCTGCCAGAACCGGCCCGACATCTGCGCCACTGCCGGCACTGGGGCGATACCGGTGCCAACCGCTGACCGCCCCTTGAACGTGCTGTTCATCTGCACCGGCAACTCTGCCAGATCGCTGCTGGCCGAAGCCATTCTCAACCGCGAGGGAGGCGGCAGGTTCCGCGCCTATTCCGCGGGCACCAGCCCGTCGCCCGGGCCGCGGCCGGAAGTGACCGCGCTGCTGCAAGCCAAGGGGTATGACACGGCCAGCCTGCGCGCCAAGGATCTGGGCGCGTTTTCCAGCCCGGAGGCGCCGCAAATGGATTTCGTCTTCACTGTCTGCGATCACGCCGCCAACGAGGAATGCCCGGCCTGGCCCGGCCAGCCCATGAGCGCCCACTGGGGCCTGGCCGACCCGGTCAAGTCCACGGGCACCGACGCCGAACGCCGCCTTGCCTTTCAGCAGGCCTATGGTCTGCTGCGCAACCGCATCAAAGCCTTTGTGGCGCTGCCTTTTGAGACCCTCGACCGCATGTCGCTTCAGCACCGGGTTGACGATATCGGCCGCGTGAACTCTTCCAACTAACCTTTTAGAACGGTCCTCATCCATGAACATTCTTGTCCTCTGCACCGGCAACTCCGCACGCTCGATCCTGCTGGAGTCGATCTTCAACACTCTGGGCGCAGGCCGCGTGCGGGCGTATTCGGCAGGCTCCAATCCAACCGGCAAAGTGCATCCGCAGTCGCTGGTGCTGCTTGAGGAACTGGGCCACGACACCTCCGGTGCCCGCTCCAAAAGCTGGGATGAATTTGCCGCCGAAGGCGCGCCGGAGATGGATATGGTGATCACCGTCTGCGCCTCTGCCGCGGGCGAAACCTGCCCGGTCTGGCCCGGCGCACCGGTGCGTGCCCATTGGGGTGTCGAAGATCCGGCAGCGGCTGCGCAGCCGGACTGGGACGCTGCCTTCCGCGCCGCCTATGCCACGCTGGAACAGCGCGCCAAGGCGCTGCTGGAGATGCCGTTCGAAACCATGAGCCCGGCAGACCTGTCGCAGCAGCTCAAGCGGATTGGAGAGATCGCATGACCGCGCAGAAACTTCTGGCCGAGGGCCTGGGCACCGCGATGCTGCTGGTTGGGGTGGTTGGCTCCGGCATCATGGCGGAGACCCTTGCGGACGGCAACGTCGCCTTGGCGCTGCTGGCCAATGCCGTGGCCACGGGCTGTATGCTCTATGTGATCATTACCACCCTGGGCCCGGTCTCCGGCGCCCATTTCAATCCGGCGGTGACCCTCGCCTTTGCTCTGCGCCGCGAGCATCCCTGGAGCGCCGCAGCCCCCTATATGCTGGCGCAGACAGCCGGCGGCATCCTTGGCGTCTGGGCCTGCCATGCGATGTTCGACCTTGCAATTCTGCAAAGCTCAGCCACCATGCACCGCACCGGCAGCGGTCAGTGGTTTTCCGAGATCCTGGCCACCTTCGGGTTGCTGTTCGTGATCTTCGGGGGGCTGCGGTCGCGTCCCGATGCAGTGCCCCCGCTGGTTGGCCTCTACATCACCGGCGCCTATTGGTTCACCTCCTCCACCAGCTTTGCCAATCCGGCGGTGACCATTGCGCGCGGCTTCACCGATACCTTCGCAGGGATCTATCCGGGCCACATTCCGATGTTCATTGCGATGCAGCTGATTGCGGTCGGCATTGGCCACGTTGTCCTGACCCGCCTGTTTGCCGAACCTCCCGCCACGGCGGAAAGCCGCCGAGCCCGGCAGGGCTGATCCGGCGCCCGCGGCGGGCCGTTACAAAATTGCCGGAAAAGTGATAACATGGGGGTCCAAAAAAACATAAACCGTTTGTCAGGGAGTGCCCCCCCATGCCTGTACAAGCAGCAGCTGCCAGCTGGATTGACAGGATGCCCCGCATCAAACAGCGCTTTCCGCATCTGAAAGCCAGCAATGCGCCGTCCATACTGGATGACCGGGACAAATTCGTTGCCTATCTGGCCCGCACCCATCACCTCACCTTGAATGAAGCCAGGGAGGAGGTGGACGATTTCCTGTATATCGAAAGCCTGCTGAGAGAGCTGGACGGGCGCAAGCACTAGTGCCCTGCCGTCAGGCCAGCGACGTCACCCAGAGGATCATTGCATCTTCGGGGCTGACGGAGATGACGTTGTGCCCCATGGCGGCATCGTAATAGGCGCTGTCGCCGCGGCGCATCTCGACCGGCTCATAGAACTCCGTGTAGAGCTTGACCACGCCGGTCAGCACATACAGGAACTCCTCGCCGTCGTGGCGCACCCAACCGTCGAATTCCTCCATCGACCGCGCCCGCACCCGCGCCCGGTACGGCAGCATCTGCTTGCGCGTGAGGCCGTCTGCCAGCAGTTCGTGCTCATAGGTCGCGGTGGCATGCGCGGATCCGTCGCCCGATTTGGTCACCGTCATGCGCCCGTTCACCTGATCCCGCTGCGGCGGCGTGAACAGCTGCGGAATAGTGATCTGCAAGCCTTCGGCCAGCTTCTTCAACGCCTCGTAAGTCGGTGACATCTGGCCGTTTTCGATTTTGGAAAGCGTTGAGCGGGCCAGCCCGGCCTGATTGGCCGCGTGCTCCAGCGTCCAGTCCCGCGCCTTGCGCAGCTCCCGCACCCGGGCGCCCAGATCCAGCGGTTCTGCGTCGTCTTCGCCGCCATTGGCACGGGCGATGGTGATCAGGGATTTCGGGTCACGGCCAGTCATAGGCACTCTATAAGCCGCACCTGCGCGCCTTGCAACGCAGGACAGCGCAGGCTAGCCATTTGCCATGCTGTCTGTTTTTGATCAGGGGCCCTTCGCGCCCTGCCCGTCCCCATTCAACCTGGCCGCCCATGTGCTGCGCCATACCGGGCGCCTGGCGGAAAAGACCGCGCTGTCGGTCCTGACGGGCGATGCATGCGAAGATTGGAGCTCTGCCCGGCTGGAGGCCGCCGTCCGCGGCACCGGAACTGGGCTGCTGGCGGCCGGGCTCAAGCCCGGTGACATCGTGCTGATGCGGCTTGGCAACACGGTCGAGTTTCCGATCGCCTATCTCGGCGCCATTGCTGCCGGGCTGGTGCCGGTGCCCACCTCTGCCCAGCTGACGGAGGCCGAAACCGCCCGCATCATCGCGGATCTGAAGCCCGCGGCGGTTCTGCGGGATCCGGCAGTGGCCTGCGCGAGTCACCCGCACCAGATCACCACCGCAGACCTGCTGACGATGCACAGCCTTCCCTCCTGCGGCTACGCTTCCGGGGACCCGGACCGGCTGGCCTATGTGGTCTATACCTCGGGCACAAGCGGAAATCCGCGCGCCGTGGCGCATGCCCACCGGGCGGTCTGGGCGCGGCAGATGATGATTGACGGCTGGTACGGGCTGACGGAACAGGACCGGCTGCTGCACGCGGGTGCGTTCAACTGGACCTTCACGCTGGGCACCGGCCTGATGGACCCTTGGGCCGCGGGCGCCACGGCGCTGATCCCGGCGCCGGGCACACCGCCCGAAGACCTGCCACAGCTGCTGCGGCACCACCGCGCAACCCTGTTCGCCGCGGCCCCGGGCGTTTACCGCAAGATGCTGCGCGGCGGCCCCCTGGATCTGCCGGACCTGCGGCACGGGCTTTGCGCTGGTGAAAAGCTCTCACGCCACCTTCACGAAGCCTGGGAGGCCGCCGCCGGCCGCGGGCTTTATGAGGCTTTCGGCATGTCGGAATGCTCAACCTTCATTTCCGCGTCACCGTCGCACCCGGCACAGGAGGACGCATTGGGCCAGCCGCAAAAGGGCCGCAAGGTGGCCATTCTGGGCGCGGACGGGCCGGTCCCGATGGGTCAAGAAGGCACTATCGCCATCCACCGCTCCGATCCCGGGCTGATGCTTGGCTATCTGAACGCGCCCGGGGAAACCGCCGCCCGTTACCAGGGCGAGTGGTTCCTGACCGGCGACCAGGGCGTGATGGCGGCGGACGGCCAGATAAGCTATCTGGGGCGTGGCGACGACATGATGAATGCCGGCGGTTACCGCGTTTCGCCAATCGAGGTCGAAACTGCACTCGCCGCCCACCCCGGCATCACCCAGGCCGGGGCCGCCGCGGTGGAGGTGAAGGAAGACACTTATGTCATCGCCGCCTTCTATACCGGTCCCGAAGAGTTGAAGACGGAAGAGCTGCAGGCCTTTGCATCCCGGCGCCTGGCCCGCTACAAGCAGCCCCGCGCCTATGTCCGCCTGGACGCGCTGCCCATCGGCGCCAACGGCAAACTGCTGCGCCGCGCCCTGCCTGCCCTGTTCAAAGGATGACCCACATGGCCACCGTCAAGCTCGACATCCTGTCGGACCCGATCTGCCCCTGGTGCTATATCGGCAAGACCCATCTGGACAAGGCGCTGGCCGAGGTGCCGGATCATCCCTTTGTCATCGAGTGGCACCCGTTCCAGCTGAACCCGGACATGCCGCGCGAGGGCATGGACCGGCGCGACTACCTGGAGCGCAAGTTCGGCGGCAAGGAGGGCGCGGTGAAGGCCTATGCCCCGGTGGTGGAGCACGCGGAGAAGGCCGGGCTGACGATCAATTTCGAAGCGATGAAGCGCACCCCAAACACGCTGGATGCGCACCGGCTGATCCATTGGGCCGGGATTGAGGGCAAGCAGACGCAGGTCGTCGATGCCCTGTTCAAAGCCTATTTCGTGGATGCCAAGGACATTGGCGACCATGCAGTCCTCGCGGAAATCGCACAGGAAGCCGGCATGGAGGCGGACGTCGCCGCCCGTCTGCTGGAAGGCGACAGCGACGTGCAGGAGATCCGCGACCGCGACGCCCATTCCCGCAAGATGGGGGTGACCTCGGTGCCGACCTTCATCGTTGCCAGCCAGCACGCGGTGCCGGGTGCGCAGCCGCCGGAGCTGTGGAAGCAGGTCATTGAGGACATTCTGCAGCAGCTGAAAGCAGCAGACGGCGCATAGCGCGCCGGGAATTTACTTAGCATCGCAACTATGCACAGTGCCCTGTGCAGCCGGGCGCTGGCACGGCTGGCCGGTTTATGGTAGCGGAGCCGGACGGCTCCCAGACCGGCGTCATTTCCCCGGAACCCTCTGAAGAGCTGTTAGAGGTTTCAGATGTCACAGTCCCCCGCTCATGGCATGGCCAAGGCTGAGTTCATTGCGCTGATCGCGATGATGTTTGCCACCATTGCCTTTTCCATCGACGCGATGCTGCCCGCCCTGCCCGAGATCGGCGCAGCGCTGAGCCCGGACGACGTGAACCAAGCGCAGCTGGTGCTGACGTCCTTTGTGCTGGGCATGGGTGTAGGCACCTTTTTCACCGGCCCGCTGTCCGATGCCTTCGGCCGCAAGCGCGTCATTGCCGGCGGTGCGGTGCTGTATATCGTTGCCGCTGCGGTTGCCTGGCAGGCGCAATCGCTGGAGCTGCTGCTGGCCTCCCGCGTGGTGATGGGCCTGGGGGCCGCGGGGCCGCGCATTGTCGGCATCGCCATCGTGCGCGACCTGTATGCGGGCCGGGAAATGGCACGTCTGATGTCGATTGCGATGATGATCTTTACCCTGGTGCCGGCCTTCGCGCCCATGCTGGGCGCGGGTATCATCGCGTTTTCCGGGTGGCGCGGCATCTTCCTGGCCTTCGCCATCTTCGCCGTCATCATCGTGATTTGGATGGGACTGCGGCTGCCGGAAACCCTGGCCCGGGAAAACCGCCGCCCGTTCCGCCTGCCGCTGATGCTGGGCGCAGTGAAGGAGATGCTGGGCCATCCCACTGTGCGCCTGTCGATCATGGTGCAGACCCTGTGCCTGGGGATGCTGTTCACCATGCTGACCATGGTGCAGCCGGTCTATGATGTGATCTTCGGCCGGGCAGACAGCTTCCCGTTCTGGTTCGGCTTTGTGGCGCTGATGGCGGGAACGGCCAGCCTGCTGAACGCCGCTATCGTGGTCCGGGTCGGGATGCGCCGCATCGTGACATGGTCGCTTGCCGTGCAGATCGTCGCCTCTGCCGCTATGCTGTTCCTCAGCTCCAGCCCGCTGCCGGACGGGCTGCTGTTCGGCCTGTTCATCGCCTGGCAGACCAGTGTTTTCTTTCTGGCCGGCACCACCCTGGGCAACCTGAACGCCATCGCGATGGAGCCGATGGGCCATATCGCCGGCATGGCGGCCTCGGTGATCGGGGCGATCTCCACCGTTCTGGCCGCCGCCATTGCCGCCCCGGTCGGACTGTTGTTCGACGGCTCCCTGATGCCGCTGGGCGCCGGGCTGCTGACCATGGCGGCTCTCGGTTTCCTGCTGATGCTGCAGATGGCCAGAGCTGAAGCGCGGCTGCCCGCCGAATAAGCGTCTTGCCCGTTTGGGAGCCAAACCCTAACCTCTCCAATCAGTTGGGGAGGTTTTTTTCATGGGCTACGATTATGATCTCGGCAGCTATTCCTGCCCGGTGACCACCACCTCGCCCGAGGCGCAGCGCTGGTTCGACCGCGGCCTGGTCTGGACCTATGGCTACAATCACGAGGAAGCCATCGCCTGCTTCCAGCGCGCGCTGAAGCATGATCCGCGGTGCGCCATGGCCCATTGGGGCGTGGCCTATGCGGCTGGGCCGAACTACAACCTGCCCTGGGCCTTGCGTGACGATCAGGGCCGCGCCAAGGCGCTGGCCGAAGCCTTTGACGCCGCCAAATCCGCGCTGGCCTGCAGCGAGGGCTGCAGCGAGCCTGAACAGCAGCTGATCCGTGCCCTGCAGGCCCGCTACCCCCAGCGCACGGCAGTGGAGGACATGCACGCCTGGGACTATGCCTTTGCCGATGCCATGCGCGCGGCCTTTGCCGCCTGCCCCGATCACCTGGACCTGCGCACGGTCTATGCCGAGAGCCTCTTGAATCTGACACCTTGGCAGATGTGGGATCTGAAGTCCGGCCAGCCCGCCGAAGGTGCCGCCACGCTGGAGGCACAGGAGGTCTTGGAATGGGCGATGGACAACGCCCCCGGCGCCATGCGGCACCCGGGCCTGCTGCATCTTTATGTGCATCTGATGGAGATGTCGCCTGTGCCGGAAAAGGCGCTGAAGGCCGCCGACGTGCTGCGCACGCTGGTTCCGGATGCCGGCCACCTGGTGCATATGCCAACCCATATCGACGTGCTGTGCGGCGATTACCACAGCGTGGTGCATTGGAACCAGAAAGCGATTGAGGCGGACCTCAAGTATTACCAGCGCGAGGGCGCCTTCAACATCTACACCGGCTACCGCCAGCACAATTACCACTTCGTCATTTTCGGGGCGATGTTCCTGGGCCAGCTTGCGCCCGCGCTGGAGGCCAATCAGGGCATATTGGACACGACGCCGGAGGACATGCTGCGCATCGAAAGCCCGCCGATGGCGGATTATTTCGAAAGCTACATGGCGATGCACCCGCATATACTGGTGCGCTTCGGGCGCTGGGAGGAGGCGATGGCGCTGAAGCTGCCCACGGACCCGGAGCTGTACCGGACCCTCACGGCCAACACCCATTACGCCCGGGCCGTCGCCTATGCCGCAACCGGCCGGGTGGCGGAAGCCGAGGCCGAGGAGCAGAAGTTCCTGGCGGCCAAGGCCCGGGTGCCCGACACCCGTCTCCTGCACAACAACCGGGTGGTGGATCTGCTTGAAATCGCGACAGAAATGCTGCGCGGTGAGATCGAATACCGCAAGGGCAATTACGACGCGGCCTTTGCCCATCTGCGCCGCTCGGCGGATCTGGACGACACCCTGCCGTATGATGAGCCCTGGGGCTGGATGCAGCCAACCCGCCACGCACTGGGGGCGCTGCTGTTTGAGCAGGGCCGCGCGGCAGAGGCCGAAGCGGTCTACCGCGCCGACCTCGGGCTGGATGGCAGCCTGCCGCGCGCGTCGGTCCATCCGGACAATATCTGGAGCCTCAAAGGCCTGCATGACTGCCTGAAGGCCCGCGGCGAAGATATTGAAATCGAACACATAAAACAGAAACTGGATCTGGCGCTGGCACGCGCTGACCGCGCCGTTGCCGCGTCCTGTTTCTGCGCTCAGGCGGCGATGACGCCCAGCTCCTGCTGCGGCTGAGAAAATTTCTTGCGAAGAAGTTTGCCAAGGAAGTTTGAATTTCCTTGGCGTATTTTACCCCGCCTTCGCCTTCTTCTTCTCGGCCACGACTTTCTCTGCCAGATCGCGGGCGATGGCAAAGGCGCCTTTGATCTTGTCGGCGTCCTTCTTCCAGTCCCGGCGCACCACGATCTTGTTGTCTTTCACCTTGGCCAGGCCGTTCTGGCCTTGGATGAACTCCACCAGCCCCTGCGGCGAGGCGAATTTGTCGTTGTGGAACTGGATCGTCGCCCCCTTGGGGCCGCCGTCCATCTTGGCGATGCCTGCGCGCTTGCACATCGCCTTGATCCGCACCACCAGCATCAGCGTGTTCACTTCCTTGGGCAGCTTGCCGAACCGGTCGATCAGCTCCGCGGCAAAGCCTTCCAACTCCACCTTGGTCGACAGCGACGACAGGCGGCGGTAGAGGCCGAGGCGCACATCGAGATCCGGCACGTAATCCTCGGGGATCAGCACCGGAACGCCCAGATTGATTTGCGGCGCCCATTGATCATCGGCCTCCGACAGGCCCTCCATCTCGCCCGCCTTGATCTTGGCAATCGCCTCTTCCAGCATCGACTGGTAGAGTTCGTAGCCCACATCGCGCATCTGGCCGGACTGCTCCTCGCCCAACAGGTTGCCGGCGCCCCGGATATCAAGGTCTTGCGAGGCAAGGGTAAAGCCCGCGCCCAGCGTATCCAGCGAGCCCAGCACCCGCAGACGTTTCTCTGCCGCGGGCGTCAGCCGCTGGCGCGGTTTGGTGGTGAGGTAGGCATAGGCGCGGGTTTTGGAGCGCCCGACCCGGCCGCGGATCTGATAGAGCTGCGACAGGCCGAACATGTCGGCGCGGTGCACCACCATGGTGTTGGCGGTCGGAATATCCAGGCCGCTTTCCACAATCGTGGTGGCCAGCAGCACATCGTATTTGCCGTCATAGAAGGCGTTCATCCGGTCATCGAGCTCCCCAGCCGCCATCTGGCCGTGCGCCACCACGTAAGTCAGCTCCGGCAGCTGCGCCTTCAGGAACTCCTCGACCTCCGGAAGGTCGGTGATCCGCGGCACCACATAGAAGCTCTGGCCGCCACGGTAATGCTCGCGCAGCAGCGCCTCGCGGATGGTGACGCTGTCGAATTCGCTCACATAGGTGCGGATCGCCAGACGGTCCACCGGGGGCGTGCCGATGATCGACAGATCCCGCACGCCGGTGAGGCTGAGCTGCAGCGTGCGCGGGATCGGCGTGGCCGTCAGGGTCAGCACGTGGATATCGCTGCGCAGCTGTTTCAGGCGCTCCTTGTGGGCGACGCCAAAGTGCTGTTCTTCGTCGATGATCAGCAGGCCGAGGTTCTGGAACTTGATGTTCTTGGCCAGCACCGCATGGGTGCCGACCACGATATCGACGGTCCCCTTGCCCAGACCCTCGCGGGTCTTGCTGGCCTCTTTCGTGGAAACAAAGCGCGATAGCTGCCTGACTTCCAAGGGGAAACCGCGGAACCGCTCCTTGAAGGAGGCCGCGTGCTGGCGGGCCAGCAGCGTGGTGGGCGCCACCACCGCCACCTGCAGACCGGACATCGCCGCCACAAAGGCCGCGCGCATCGCCACCTCGGTCTTGCCAAAGCCGACGTCGCCGCAGATCAGCCGGTCCATCGGCTGGCCGGAATGAAGATCCTCCATCACGTCCTCGATGGCGCGCAGCTGGTCGTCGGTCTCCTGATAGGGGAAGCGGGCCGAAAATTCCTCCCAGGCGTGCGGCGGCGGGTCCATCACCGGGGCCTTGCGCAGGGCGCGCTCTGCCGCGATGCGGATCAGCTTGTCCGCCATCTCGCGGATGCGTTCCTTGAGCTTGGCTTTCTTGGCCTGCCAGGCGCCGCCGCCCAGACGGTCCAGCAGCCCTTCCTCGTGGCCGTATTTGGACAAGAGCTCGATGTTCTCGACTGGCAGGTACAGCTTGGACTGTTCAGCGTATTCCAGCAGGATGCATTCATGCGCGGCCCCCGCGGCGGTGACCACCTCCAGCCCCTTGTAGCGGCCGATGCCGTGGTCCACATGCACCACCAGATCGCCGGGACTGAGCGACTGGGTTTCGGTCAGGAAATTCTCTGCCTTGCGGCGCTTCTTCGGCGCCCGGATCAGCCGGTCGCCCAGCACGTCCTGTTCCGAGATCACCGTCAGGCCGGGCGCCTCGAACCCGTGCTCCAGCGCCCAGACCGCCAGATGCAGGCCGGACTTGCCGATGCGGGTGCCGTCCATCACCGGAATCGCTTCCGCCAGTCCCTCGTCCTCGATCAGCCCGGACAGACGCTCCCGCGCGCCCTCGGAGTAGGAGGCGACCAGAACCGGCCCCTCCTGCATCCGCGTTTTAATATGTGCGGCCAACGCCCCGAACAAGCTGACGTTCTCCTGCTGGCGCTCGGGCGCGAAATTGCGGCCGATCCGCCCGCCCGCGTCCACCGTGCCAGGCCCGGACGCCTGAGGCAGCGGGTGGAATTGCACCACGCGCATGTCCGCCACCGCCGTCTCCCAGGCGGCATCGTCCAGATACAGCAGGCCCGGGGGCGCGGGCTTGTAGACCGTGTCGAGGCGGCCCTTCTGCTCCATCGCGTGCTTGCGGGTCTGGTACTGGTCCTCGATGCTGTCCCAGCGCGCCAGCCGCGCCGGCGTCACCTGGTCATCCAGCGTCACCGCCGCCTGCGGCAGGTAGTCGAACAGGGTTTCCAGCTTCTCATGGAAAAACGGCAGCCAGTGCTCGATCCCCTGGTGCTTGCGCCCTGCACTGACAGCTTCATACAGGGGATCGTCGGTTCCAGCGGCGCCGAATTCGATCCGGTAATTCTGCCGGAACCGCGTGATCGCCGCCTCGTCCAGGATCACCTCGGAGACCGGCGCCAGTTCCACCACGTCCAGCTTTTCGGTGGTGCGCTGCGACACCGGATCAAACCGCCGCGCGCCGTCCAGCACGTCGCCGAACAGGTCCAGCCGCACCGGGCCGCTTTCGCCCGGCGGGAAGATGTCGATGATGCCGCCGCGGACCGCATAATCGCCCGGCTCCATCACCGTCGGGCTTTGGGTGAACCCCATGCGGACCAGGAAGCTGCGCAGCGCGCCCTCATCAATCCGCTGGTCAACGCGAGCGGTAAAGGCCGCCTCGCGCAGCACCTCGCGGGCAGGCACCCGCTGGCTGGCGGCGTTGAGCGTGGTCAGCAGCACGAACTGCTTGGGCATTTGGTGCACCAGCGCCGCCAGGGTGGCCATCCGCGCCGCCGAAATGTCGGCGTTGGGCGACACCCGGTCATACGGCAGGCAGTCCCAGCCCGGGAACACAAACACCGGCATGTCCGGCGCAAAGAAGGCCAGCGCGGCCCGCATCGCCTCCATCCGCTTGTCGTCGCGGGCCACATGCAGCACCGGCGCGCCGGAGGATTGAACCTCTTTCAGGATCAGCCGGGCGTCGAACCCTTCGGGCGCGCCGCCCATGGTGATTGCACGCTGTGCCATGCGTTATCCTCTCCAGAAATCCGCCAAGCGCGCCGGCCCGGCACCTGCCCCGCCGCCTGTTGCGCCGCCTGTCACAATGCTCCGATCGTCAGGTTCTGATACATGCCCCAGAACGCGGTGACCACAATGGATATCACGCCGACGAACTGGATATACAGGCGGCAAAAGGCCAGCCGCTTGCGCAGCGCCTCGCCCGTCGCCCCCTCCCGCGCGATGCGGCGGGCGGTGAAATAGCTGATCACCCCGACCACCGCCATCGGGAAGGCCAGCAGAAACACCGCCTGGGCGATTTCCAGCAGATAGACAAAGCCCAGCATCGCCAGGCCGGACAGCAGGAAACACGACAGCGCCACCAGCCAGGGCCCCGACACCTCAGAGATGTACATCAGCCGGTTCACGTTGACCCGGGCGATATCCTCCAGGTCCTGTTCCGCCTGGCCGCCCTTGCGCTGCGCCCGGTAGACCATGTCATAGGGCACCCCCAGGATCCAATGGCTGGCTGAGGACCACAGCACCGCCAGCGAAATCCAGTACCACAGGTTGGAGAATGACCGCAGCTCAATCATCTCATAGATAATATGAAGCAGATCCACGCCAGCCCCCATCTTGCGCCCGCAGGTTTCCGGGCCGGAATATCGTCAACCGGACCTATATCAACCGGGAAGCGCGCGCAGGCAAGCCCCGCAGGACGCACAAGTTTTCCGGCGCGGCGAATGTGCCTCTTGTTCCCGGGGCCGCTTCCATGCCACCCATGGGCCAGCCAAAACGAGAGACCGCCATGAAGCCCACCGTCGCGCCCTTTCCCGCCGCCCGCCTGCGCCGCACCCGTGCCAGCCAGGCGATCCGCAACCTGGTGCAGGAAAACACCCTGACCCCGTCCGATTTCATCTGGCCGGTGTTTGTCCGCGACGGTGATGGCGTTGAGGAACCGGTCGCCTCCATGCCCGGCGTGATGCGGCGCTCGGTGGACAAGATCGCCGAAGCCGCGGTTGAGGCGCAGGCGCTGGGGATCCCGGCCATCTGCCTGTTTCCCTACACCGACGCCTCGCTCAAGACCGAGGACTGCGCAGAGGCCTGGAATCCGGACAATCTCACCAACCGCGCCATCCGCGCTATCAAGGACGCGGCGCCGGAAATTGCGGTGATGACCGACGTGGCGCTGGACCCCTACAATATCAACGGCCACGACGGCTATGTGGTGGACGGCGAGATCGTCAATGACGCCACGGTCGAGGCGCTGGTCAAGATGACGCTCGCGCAAGCGGACGCCGGCGCGGACATCATCGGCCCCTCCGACATGATGGACGGCCGCATCGGCGCCATGCGCAACGCGCTGGAAAACGCGGGCCACCACAACGTGGCAATCCTGTCCTATGCGGCCAAATACGCCTCTGCCTACTACGGGCCGTTCCGCGATGCGGTCGGGGCCTCCGGGGCGCTGAAGGGCGACAAGATGACATATCAGATGGACCCGGCCAACAGCGAAGAGGCGCTGCGGCTGATTGAGCGCGACCTGATGGAAGGCGCCGACATGGTGATGGTCAAGCCCGGCATCGCCTATCTGGACATCTGCCACCGCGTGAAATCCGCCTTTGGCGTGCCGACCTATGCCTATCAGGTCTCCGGCGAATACGCGATGATCCAGGCGGCGGCGCAAAACGGCTGGATCGACGGCGAAGAGGTGATGATGGAAAGCCTGATGGCCTTCAAGCGGGCTGGCTGCAACGGCATCCTGACCTATTTCGCCCCGGCGGCGGCCAAGCTGCTGAACGGCTGACGGCTGCGCCGGATCACTTCAGCGGGAAGCCGCCAACAACCGCTTTGCAATTGATGACAGGCAGCGGTTTTCCGCGTATACACAACCCCAGAGCCGGGCCAAACCGGCCTTGCAGCAAATCATTACAGGCACCTGAGAAATGAGCAGTTTTTCCTCTTCCCGCATGACCCGCCGCGGCTTTGCCCTGGCCGCCCTGGCCGGTGCCGGGGTTACCGCCGCCTGCGGCAACGGCGTCGGCAACGGCAACGCCGCCACCATCGACGCCCGCGTTGATGCGACGCTGAACCAGATGTACAGCCAGTACCCCAACACCCGCACCCTGGCCGAAAAGGCAACCGGCATGCTGGTGATGCCGCTGGTGACCGAGGCCGGCTTTGTCTTCGGCGGCGCCTACGGACGCGGTGCGCTGCGGATCGACGGCGTGACTGTCGACTACTATTCCACCGTCAAAGGCAACGCAGGGCTGCAGATCGGCGCCCAGCAATATGCCCATGTGCTGTTCTTCATGACCCAGGACGCGCTGGCCGGCTTCCGCCGCTCCTCCGGCTGGGCCGCAGGCGCCGACGTGGAATATGTGATCAAGGACGAGGGCAACTCGCTGACCGCCGACACCAATACCCTGACCTCGCCGGTGCTTGCCGCCGTCTTCGGACAGGCCGGCCTGCGAGTGGGCGCCACCCTGGAAGGCACCAAATACACCCGCATCATCCCCTGAACGGGAACCGGCCGGCAAGGATCCGCTCCTTCATCTGGCCCGAAATATCCCCGCCGGTGGCATGGCCTTTCCAACCGGAAAGGCCATTTTCATTTCCGCTCAGCCCGACTGGCGCAGGCGTTTGAACAGCGACGAGGTATCCCAGCGCCCGCCGCCCATCTTCTGCACGTCCTTGTAGAACTGATCGACCAGAGCCGTCACCGGCAGGCTGGCGCCGGTTTCATCCGCTGCGTCCAGGCAGATGCCCAGATCCTTGCGCATCCAATCCACCGCAAAGCCGTGCTCGAAGTGGTCGTCCAGCATGGTCTCGTAACGGTTGGCCATCTGCCAGCTTCCCGCCGCGCCCTGGCTGATCACCTCGACCACCGCGCGCCCGTCCAGCTCTGCCTTTTCGGCGAAATGCAGCGCCTCGCTCAAGCCCTGCACCAGCCCGGCGATGGCGATCTGGTTGCACATCTTGGTCATCTGCCCGGCGCCGCTCTCGCCGATGCGGCGGCAGATGCGGGCATAGGCGCTGATCACCGGCTCCGCCCGCGCATAGGCATCCTCATCACCGCCGCACATGACTGACAGCGCGCCGTTCTCCGCCCCGGCCTGACCGCCGGAAATCGGCGCATCCACAAAGGCGGCGCCGTGGTCCTGTGCCGCCGCATACAGCTCTCGCGTCACCTTGGCCGATACTGTGGTGTGGTCGACAAACACCGTGCCCTTGGCCATGCCCGCAAAGGCGCCATCCGCCCCCAGGCACACCGACCGCAGGTCATCGTCGTTGCCGACGCAGGCCATGACGAACTCCGCGCCCGCGGCCGCGGCGCGCGGGGTGGCGGCGAAATGGCCGCCATACTCTTTGGCCCAGGCTTTGGCCTTGGCCTCGGTGCGGTTATAGACGGTGACCTCATGGCCCGCGGCCTGCAGGTGGCCGGCCATCGGATACCCCATGACGCCGAGCCCCAGAAACGCGATTTTTGCCATTTGCTTTTCCCTTGATCTGTCTTCGCTTATGTTGGCGCCAACCCTAACACCGCCGCCGCAGGGCGCAATCTTCCGGCCGGTGGAAATGACAAAAACCCAATGGGAAACAACCGCTGATGGGACATCTCTTCCGCTGGCTTCTGCGCATTGCTGCGGGGCTGATTCTGCTGAGCGTTCTGGCCGCCCTTCTGGTCTATTACCTCGCCTCGCAATCGCTGCCCGAATATGACAAGGACCTCGCCCTGCCCGGCCTGTCCTCACCGGTCGAAATTGTCCGCGACAACGCCAACGTGCCGCATATCTTCGGCAGCTATGGCGCCAGTGACGAGGATGTCTATTTCGGCCTCGGCTATGCCCACGCCCAGGACCGGCTATGGCAGATGGCAGTGATGCGCCGCACCGCCCAGGGCCGCCTGTCGGAGATCTTCGGCACCCGCACAGTGGAGACCGACACCTACCTGCGGCGCCTGGACATCTACAATCTGGCGCGGCAGTCGGTGGAGGTGCAATCGCCTGAGACGATGGCCGCACTCGAGTCTTATGCCGCCGGCGTCAACGCCCGGCTGCTGGAGATCAACGAAGACGCGCTTGGCCGCGGCGCGCCGGAGATGTTCCTTTTCAACATGCCTGTGGCCCCCTGGCAGCCCGCCGACAGCATCGCCATCATGAAGCTGATGGCGCTGCAGCTGTCGGGCCACATGCGCGAAGAAATTCTGCGCGCCCGCACCTCGCTGGCGCTGAATGACCAAACCCGGATCAAGGATATCCTGCCGGATGCGCCGGGGACCGGCATCACAGCGCTGCCCGAATACGCCGAGCTTGTGCCCGGCGCCCGCCGTTTCGCCTCCACCGACAGCGCTGAGGAGGACAGCCTGCTGTTCCCGGTGGCGCCGCGCGGGCTGGCCGGCGCCTCGAACGCCTGGGCCGCCGCGCCCAGCCGGTCGGCCGCGGGCGGCACGCTGCTGGCCAATGACCCGCATCTGGGCCTCAGCGCCCCCGGCGTCTGGTACCTGGCGCGGCTGGAGCTGGGCACCGGCGGCGTGATCGGCGGCACCATCCCCGGCATCCCGGCCGTCATCACCGGGCGCTCCGACGCCTTGGGTTGGGGGGTCACCTCGTCCTACCTGGATGATCAGGACCTGTTCATCGAAAAGCTGAACCCGGAAAACCCCCAGGAATACCTGAGCGTTGACGGCTACAAGGATTTCATCTCCCGCCCCTCGATCATCAAGATCAAGGACGAGGCCCCGGTCACCCTGACCCTGCGCTGGACCGACAATGGCCCGGTCCTGCCCGGCTCCATGTTCAACCTGGCGGATATCACCCCGCCCGGCCACGTGGTGTCGCTCAGCTGGACTGTGCTCAGCCCCAAGGACACCTCGATGAGTGCGGCCATCAACCTGATGCGCAGCACTTCGGTGCAGGAAGCCATCGCCGCGGGCGAGGATTTCATCGCGCCGTCTCAGAACCTGACGCTGGCGGACGCTGATACCATCGCGCTCAAGACCGTCGGCGCCTTCCCGGCACGCGACAGCAAGCACCAGAGCAAAGGCCGGATGCCCAGCCAGGGCTGGCACCCGGAGAACCGCTGGCAGGGCCGTGCGCCCTATGCGGATAACCCTGAGTTCCTGAGCCCCGCCGGCGGCATTCTGGGCAACACCAACAACAAGATCCTGGACCGCACCTTCCCGGCCCACGTCTCCTTTGACTGGGGCGACACGCAGCGCATCCACCGCTGGCAGAAGCTTATGCAGAACCGCGAGGTGCATACCCGAGACAGCTTTATCGAGGCGCAGCTGGACACGGTGTCCTATACCGCGCGCACCCTGCTGCCGCTGATCGGCGCCGACCTGTGGTTCACCGGTGAAGCCGCACCTGCCGGCACCCGCGAGCGCCAGCGCCAGATTGCCCTGACCCTGCTGTCGGAGTGGAACGGCGAGATGAACGAGCACCTGCCGGAGCCGCTGATCTATGCCGCCTGGGTGCGGGCGCTGCAGGCCCGGCTGATCACAGATGAGCTGGGACCGGTGGCCAAATCCTTCCGCCATGTGGAGCCGCTGTTCATCGAGCGGGTCTACCGCAATGTCGATAACGCGTCGGCGTGGTGCGACGTAATCCAAAGCGCGCCGAAGGAAAGCTGCACCGACATGGCCCGGCTGGCGCTGGACGACGCGCTGATCTGGATTGAGGAGCGCTATGGCAGCGCGCTGGAATCCCTGCGCTGGGGTGATGCCCACCAGGCGGCGCAGGACCACGCCGTTCTGGGCAAGGTGCCGCTTTTGCGCTATTTCGTGAACATCCGCCAATCCACCAGCGGCAGCGACAACACCCTTCAGCGCGGCAAAAGCTCCGGCAAGGACCCGCATCCGTTCCAGAACATCCACGCCGCCGGGTACCGCGGGGTTTATGATTTCGCTGACCCGGACAGCTCTGTCTTCATCGTGTCCACCGGCCAGTCCGGCCACCCGCTGTCGCGCTATTACGACGACATGGCCCAGCTATGGCGCCGCGGCGAGTATATCCCGATGTCGCTGGACGAGGATCTGGCCCGCGCCGCTGCGGTCGGCATCACCCGGATCACCCCGCGGTAACCGGATTGGGACAATAAAAAAAACGGGCGCTGCGGCGCCCGTTTTCTTTTGTGCATCAAGGTCCGTTTCAAAGCCTGTCGAACTTGGCCTTCTGCCGGTCGGTCCACAGCACGGTGATGTCAAAACCGGTCTCGGTCTGCTCCTCCTGCTGCACCAGGTCCTCCTTGAACAGCCAGGCGCGCTGCTTGCCCTGGGCAAAGGTCAGGGTCAGGGTTTCCTCGTGGCGGACGCCTTGCAGCTTTTCGGCAATGTCGGCCAAAAGTCCGTCCAGCCCCTCGCCCGTCAGAGCCGATATCGCGTGGATGCCATCCTCGCGCTCAGCCCGCTGGCGGCGGGCTTCGGCCTCTTCCTCCGGCAACTGGTCGAGCTTGTTCCAGACCTCGATCCGGGCGCGGTTTTCATCCACCCCCAGAGAGGCCAGGATCGCCTCCACGTCCTCTGCCTGCTGCTTGCTGTCCTCGTGACTGATATCGCGCACATGCAGGATCACATCCGCCGCCAGCACCTCTTCCAGGGTGGCGCGGAAGGCGGCGACCAGTTCCGTCGGCAGGTTTGAGATGAAGCCCACCGTGTCGGACAGGATCACCTCCGGCCCGTCCGGGATCTCCACCTGCCGCATGGTCGGGTCCAGCGTCGCAAAGAGCATGTTCTTGGCCATCACCTCAGCCCCCGTCAGGCGGTTGAACAGGGTCGACTTGCCCGCGTTGGTATAGCCCACCAGCGCCACAATCGGATAGGGCACCTTGGCGCGCGAGGCGCGGTGCAAGGTCCGGGTTTTCACCACCTTGTCCAGTTGGCGGCGCAGGCGCACCAGCTGATCGTCGATGGCACGGCGGTCCGCCTCGATCTGGGTTTCGCCGGGTCCGCCGACAAAGCCCAGGCCGCCGCGCTGGCGTTCCAGGTGGGTCCAGGCCCGCACCAGACGCGTGCGCTGATAGCTGAGCGCCGCCATCTCGACCTGCAGCACGCCTTCGCGGGTGGCCGCACGGTCCGAGAAGATCTCCAGGATCAGCCCGGTCCGGTCCAGGATCTTGACCTTCCATGCCTTTTCCAGGTTGCGCTGCTGAACGGGGGAAACCGGCCCGTCAATCAGGACCAGTTCAATCTCCTCCGCCTTCAGGATGCTCCCCAGCTCCTCGATCTTGCCGGAGCCGAACAGCATCCCCGGATGCGCCTTGGGCAGGCGCACCACGTTGGAGCCGATCACATCAAGATCGGGCAAGGCCGCTGCCAGCGCGACGGCCTCCTCAAGTGCGGGGGCTGCGTCGCGGCGCCCGCTGTCGGATTTGATTTCCGGATGCAGCACCCAGGCGCGGGTGCGCTTCCTTTCATGCTCCATCAATTGGAGTCTTCACCCTCATAGAGACTGATCGGCTGGGCCGGCATGATGGTCGAAATCGCGTGTTTGTAGACCAGCTGCGACTGTCCGTCGCGGCGCAGCAGCACGCAGAAATTGTCGAACCAGGTGATCACACCCTGCAGTTTAACCCCGTTGATCAGAAAGATTGTAACCGGAACCTTGGTTTTGCGAACGTGATTCAGGAAGGCATCCTGAAGATTCTGTCTGTCCGAAGCCATTTTTTATTATCTCGCCTTTGTTCTTGCCACGCGCTGCGGACCAGCACGCACGTTAAAAACCACTATGAACGGAGAAAAAATAAGTTTCCACCCGAAAAACACGTCTTAACGGCAAGCGGCCGTCAGCTGCGCCAAAGGTTCGGCGACAACAGCGCGATGAACGCCAGCGTCTCCAGCCGCCCCAGCACCATCGCAATGCACAGGATCAATTTCGCCGGTGTGGCCAGCAGGTTCAGCACGATCGGCTCGCTGGCGGCGCTTTCAGTCAGCGGCCCGGTGGTCGCAAGCGAAGCAATCGCCAGCACGATGGACTGCTCGAAGTCGGTGCCGACGGCGGCCAGCGCCGTGCTGATCAGCGCCAGGGACAGGGCAAACAGCATGAAGAAGATCCAGGCGACAAAGGCGCCGTTCTTCTGCAGCCGCTTGGTGCGGTCGCCTTCGCCGCTTACGGAACTGGGATGCACCAGCCGTTCCATCTCGCGCAGCCCGTTGAGATAGAGCGCATAGACCCGCAGCAGCTTGACCCCGCCCGCGGTGGTGGCAACGCCGCCGCCGAACACCGCCAGCCCCAGCAGGATCATGCCGGGCGTCTCCAGCCCCGACCAGGAGCGCGCGGCCTCCCAGTGGACGCTTTCAAATCCGGTGGTCGACAGGAAGGACATCACCGTGAACAGCGTCCCCCACAGCGCGTGCAGCGCCCGCGGCAGGTCCTCGCCGGCGTCCACCTCATAGGCGGCCACCCAATGGCGCAGAAACAGAAGCAGCGGCACGCCAAAGACAATCAGCAGCCCGGTGCGGAATTCAGGGTCCTTGTCCAGGCGCCCCTGGCCCGCCGTCACCGTGTCGCTGGAAAACGTCAGCCGGGACAGGGCGAAGAACATAAACAGGAACATCACCATCTCGCCGGCAATGCCGCTGGCGGCATTTTCGACCCCGCCGGTTGCCGATATGCCCGAGGTTGCCATCACCGACATCGCGTGGCTCAGGCCCGCCAGCGCCTCCTCGCCGGTGATGATCAGCAGCATCCACAGCACCAGCGTCAGCCCTGCATAAACCGGCGCCAGCGTGCTGGTGACCAGCACCAGCTGGCGGCGCGGGTCGGCCCTTTCCATGTGCATGGGCGCGGCGGTGCCGCCGCCCGGCTCGCCCTTGGCCGTGACCTCGAAACCGCCAAGCGACATCGGCGCCAGCACCGCCGAGGCGGCAATCCACATCAGCAACCCGCCCAGCCAGCCGACAATCGCCCGCCACAGATGCACGCTGGGCGGCAGCCGGCCCGGATCGGCCCAGATATCAGCGCCGGTGGTGGTGATCGCGCTGACCATATCGAAATAGGCGTTCAGGTAATGGGCGCTGACCAGCGCATCCTGCACCGGCACCGCCAGGAACAAGGGCAGCACCGTAAAGGTCGCCAGCAGCGACAAGAGCTGACCCGGCATGCTGTAGCGCGGCACCCGGTTGCCCATCGACAGGGCAATCAGCACCACCAGGATCATCCCGGCAAGCCCGGCATAGAAGAAACTGCGCGAGGTTTGGTGGTCATCCAGCACCAGCGCGTGCACGGCCGGCAGCCACATCGCAAGCGATGCAATGCCGCAGATCAGCAGGAACAGCGGCAGGCGCAGCACGCCGATTGGGGCTTGGACCGTGCGGCGCATTCTAGAAATAGTCGATCGACACCTGCAGCAGGCGTTCGACCTCCGGCACGTCATCCGCCATAGCAAAGAGCGCGATCACGTCGCCCTCCTCGATCCGCATCTGGCCGGAGGGACGCAGCATCTCGCCGTTCTTCAGCACCCCGCCCACCAGAACGCCTTCAGGAAAGTCCGTGTCGCGGATCATCTGCCCGGTAATCGGCGAGGTCGACAGCACCTCGGCCTCGATCATCTCCGCCTCGGCGTCGCCCAGGGAATAGACCTGCCGCACCCGGCCATAACGGATATGGCGCAGGATAGAGCTCACAGTGGTGGAGCGCGGGTTGATATAGGCGTCGATTCCGAGGTGCGGCAGCAGCGGCACCAGGGTTGGATCGTTGATCAGCGCAATTGCCAGCGGGCAGCCTTCAGCCTTGGCGCGCACCGCGGCCAGCATGTTGGTCTTGTCGTCATCTGTCACCGCCAGCATCGCATCCGCCTTGTCGATGCCAGCCTCGATCATCAGCGACCGGTCCAGCCCGTCGCCATTCAGCACGATGGTGCGCTCCAGCTCTTCCGCGGCGCGCTCCGCGCATTTGCGGTCGCGTTCGATCACCTTGGCGCGGATCCGGGAGGTGCTGCTCTCCAGCGCTTTAGCGACCTCCAGCCCGACGTTGCCGCCGCCGACCACAACCACCCGGTCCTGGCGTTTTTCGTGCTTGCCGAACACCTCGATGGTGCGGGGCACGTCGTCCACGTGGCAGAAGACATAACAGCTGTCGCCGACAAACAGCTGATCGCCCGGCTCCGGCGCGAACAGGGTGCCGTCGCGGCGCACACCGACGACCAGCGCCCGCAGCGTCGAGAACAGGTCGGTGAGCTGGCGCAGCGGCGTGTTCACCACCGGGCAATCGGCATCGATCTGGATGCCCAGAAGCTGCGCCATCCCGCCCATGAACGTCTCGGTATCAAACGCCGCCGGCGCCGACAGCCGCTGCATCGCTGCGGCGGCGACCTCCCGCTCCGGGCTGATCACCACGTCGATCGGCAAATGCTCGCGCTGGTACAGGTCGGAATAAATCGCCGTCAGATAGCTTTTGGCCCGCAGGCGGGCAATCTTGCGCTGAACCTTGAATACCGAATGCGCCACCTGGCAGGTCACCATGTTGACCTCGTCCGAGTGGGTGGCGGCAATGATCATATCTGCATCCCGCGCCCCGGCCCGCTCCAGCACATCCGGGTAGGAGGCGAAGCCGTGAATGCCCTGCACGTCCAGCGTATCGGTGGCGCGGCGCACCAGTTCCGCATTGTTATCGACAACCGTCACGTCATTGTGCTCGCCGGACAAATGCCGGGCGATCTGCCAGCCGACCTGGCCCGCACCGCAGATAATGACTTTCATTTGCGTATCCCTTGGCGGAAATTCCGGCGGAGTTTTGCCCGACGTGAATGACAGAAGCCGCTTTCACGGTCAAATTAATTGTAACTTGCTCTGATTGCAGCCATTATTTCCCCATGCGCAGCGATCTGTCCATCCTGGCGGGCCTCGCCCTGCTGCTGGGCGCCGCGGCCTGCGGCCCGCTACCGGTCTACTACCGGCAGGGGGCGGAGGTGTCCCGCCTGCGCTCCGATGAGCTGATCTGCCAGGCCCAGGCCCTGAAAGACGCGCCGGTCGCCAATGAAATCCGCCAGCACCCGCCCGTTTTCTACCCCGGGCGCAAGGTCTGCCACAGCGGCGACTGCTATTACCACCCCGGCTATTGGGTGGAGGGCAGCATCTACACGGTGGATGTGAACAAGCCGCTGCGCAAGCGGCTGGAAAGATCCTGCATGGCCGCCAAGGGCTATCAGCAGATCGCCCTGAAACGCTGCACACGGCGGACCGCCCCGGCGGTTGCGCCCGGCGCGCGGCTGGCACCGCTGACCGAAGCCGCCTGCGCGCAGCGCAACAGGGATGGCAGTGTCATTATCCGTCCCGGCGGCTGATCTTCCATCTGCGGCCCGGACTGTGGCGGGTGAAGGGTGGCGGGATAACTTTGATTTGCACCGCCGGATCAAGTAAGCTGTTCACCGGATTGTTTGTTGACCAGTATTTCCAAAGAGAAAGGTACCCGATGCGGATACATTTCCTGTTTGCCGCGCTGCCTTTGGCTGCTGTCACAGCAGCCTGCGAGCCGACAGCGCCCATTGCCCCGCCCCCAACTGCTGCAACCGCCCCGGCGTCCGCGCCCGCAACATACAGCGCGCCCACGACATACCGCGCACCCGCACCGGCCCCAGTTCCGGCACAAGCGCCCGCCCCGGAACCTGAACCGATCGGTCCGCCTGGCGGCGGCGGTGCCGGAAGCGGCGGCGGTGGCGGAGGCGGCTCCGGCGGCGGTGGCGGCGGCTCAGGCGGCGGAGGAGGCTGGGGTTAACCCGGGACATTGCCATGACAGCGCTGTCTTTCAGACCGTCCTCTCTTGCAGCCGCAGTGCTGGCCTGCTCTGCGCTGCTGCCCGCGGCACCTGCAAGGGCCGCCTATGAAACCAGCGAGCGGGCGTCTGCACCCGAAACCGCTATCGTGATCGGCATTCAGAACTATGACCACGTCACAGACCTGACCAACACCCGCAACGATGCCAAGGCGATGGCAGAAATGCTCAGATCCTTTGGCTATACGGTTTTTGAAGGCTATGATCTGGACAAGCGCGGGTTCGAGGCACTGCTGCGCCAGGCCGCCCTCAATATCCGCGACGGCAGCCAGGTGTTTTTCTACTACGCAGGTCACGGTATCCAGCTGGGGCGGCGCAACTACCTGCTGACCAGCGATGCAGAGCTGTCGGGCATTCACGACCTGCCCTTCCAATCGGTCACCCTGGACCGGGTGTCCGCCATTCTCGGCGGCAAGGCGGGCAGCCAGATCCTGATGCTGGATTCCTGCCGCGACAACCCGGTGCCCGATGTCAAGCTGAACGCCGAGGTCGGCGCCCAGCTGTATGAGGCGCGCGAGGGGTTTGACGTGTTCCGCCCGCCGCTGAACACGCTGGTCGCCTTCTCCACCTCGCCCGGCGCCACCGCGCTGGATGGCGAGCCGGGCGGCAACAGCCCCTATACCTCCTCCGTCGTGCGCCACTTCCCCGACCGACCGGAGGAGGACGCGATGACGGTGCTGGCGGCGATCCGCGGCGATGTCTACAGCGCAACCGGCAACACCCAGGTGCCCTGGGAAAGCTCGACGCTGACACAGAAGATCTACCTGCGTCCGGCGGAGCGGTCGCTGAACGTCGCCCAGGCACAGCCCGAAACCGCTCCGGCCAGCCTTGACCAGCTGCCGGATCAGCTGTCGGTGAAAATCCCGCTCGGCCGCTCGCTGGAGCTGGCGCCGGAAATCAGCCCCTATGTCCGGGCCGGCACCACGGTGACAATTGTGGAATCCCCCTCCTCCGGCGTCACCTCGCTGCAAGCGGGGGACGGAAGTGCGCTCAGCCTCAGCTATGCGCCCAAGCTGGCGGAACTGCCCGCGCGTCAGGACGGCGGCCAGGTGCGCAAGGACCGGATGGTTCTGCGGCTGGCCCAAGCTGACACGGTGCGGGACGTGACCGTGAACCTGGAGATGATTGCCCGCCAATGCGACCTCGAAGCCGGGGATTTACTGGATCTCCAAGGAGTCGGGCTCTACCGCTATCCGAATGAGATTGATCTGAAAGCGGCAGAGGCCGCCTGCCGCGAGGCGGTGCAGGCCGCACCCGAACTGGGCCGCTTGCATTACCAGCTGGGCCGTGCGCTGCAGGGCCAGGGCCGCCTGATCGAAGCCTATGAAGCCTTTGAAAAGGCCGCGGAACTGGGCCATTTCCGCGCCTATAACGCGGTCGCCTATCTGCATGTCACCCCGAACGTCGACCGCGAAACCGTGCCGATCCCCTATGACCCGGACAAGGCCTTTGCCCTGTGGGACAAGGGGATCGAGGCAGGCGACCCCTTCTCGATGCACGCCCGCGGCAAGCGGCTTTTGCGCAAAAGCAGCACGCCTGACGAAAAGCAGCGCGGCTTCGATCTGCTGAGCCGCGCGGTGGAGCTTGGCCACACCTATTCAATGAACGAGCTGGGCGTGTTCTTCCTGTGGAGCGGTGATGAGCTGGCGCAGCCGGAACGCGGGCTGTCCTATCTGGAGGCCTCTGCCGGCCGCGGCGACATCTACGGCACCGCCAACCTCGGCTATGTCTACCGCGATGGCGGCGCGGGCAAGCCGGTCGACAAGGAAAAGGCCCGGGCGCTGTTTGCCGAAGCGGCGCAGCTGGGCCACCCGCACGCCCCGGCAGAGATCGGCCGCATGATCATGGGCGGCGACCTGCCCGGCCGGGACGCGGCTGAGGCACTGGAATGGTATGACATGGGATTGTCGCGCGGCGATGCCTGGGGCGGCGCCAATGGCGCCTGGGTTGCCCTCAACAGGCTTGCGGACCGCGTTCCCGCCCACGCTGCCGCCGCGCGGGCCGGCAAGGCAATGGCGCTGAATGACCCCGACGCCCGCGCTGCCGCGCGCGAGCTGCTCTCCGGCATGTCTGAGCGGGACATAGCCGCAGGCACCCAGTATATCCTGCGTCAGCTGGGTTCTGGCATTGCCGTTGACGGCCAGTTCGGCCCTGCCTCGCGCAAGCAGCTTGAGAACCACGCGCGGGAGGCGGGCCTGCCCGCCATCGTTCCCGACGATCCGGTCAGCCGGCTTCAGCTGGCCGCGCAGATCCA